>JAZOCQ010000237.1:0-2400 GCA_045596565.1 Acutalibacteraceae bacterium | reverse complement strand
TGATAATGACGGTCTTATTTCCCGTGGCAATGATGGTCCTGAAGGCTCTATCTATACCGCTAACCTGCGTACTGCCAAAGCTATGGCGACCTATACGGTAGGCGGCGCAGAAAAAGAAACCTATTTCTCCACCCATACTTTCTATGGTTTCCGCTATGTTGAGATTACGGCGAGTGCGGATATTACGGTGTATGACCTCAAAGGTGAGGTGTTGACCTCTGTGCAAGAGGATACGGGTTCTATCGAAACCTCTAATGAAAAGGTTAACCGTTTATTCCTCAATTCTTTGTGGGGTCAGTATTCCAATTATTTGACCATGCCCACCGACTGCCCTCAGCGCGATGAACGCAAAGGCTGGTCGGCGGATACACAGATTTATTCCACTTCTGCGGCATATAACGCCAATGTTCTCTCCTTCCTCGATAAGTGGATGCGGGATATGTGCGATTATGCAGATAAAGACCCCAATGGCGCATTCCCCATCATCTTACCGGGCGGCGGTGATGCACAACTCGGTTGGTCGGATGCGGGTATTATTGTTCCGTATAATATGTATAAGATGTATGGCGACAAGACCTACATTAAGGACTATTATAAGGCGATGAAACGTTATATGGACGTTCGTATGGCACAGACCAATAAAAAAGGCGGCGGGCATTGGTACGGCGACTGGTTGGCATACGAGAGTAACGATGAAGAGATTATGAATATGCTCGGCGTGGCTTTCTATGCGTGGGATGCTAAGATGATGTCAGAAATGGCTGCCGCTATCGGTGAAGAGGCGGACGCACAGCATTATGAATGGATTTATGAGATAGAAAAAGAGTATTTTATTGAAAATTACGTAAAAGAGGACGGTAGCCTTATTCGCGGAGAGCAGAGTGTTTGCTTGTATGCTTTGTACGTAGATTTGTTGCCGAATGAAGCATCTTTCGAAGTTGTGAAACAACAGTTGCTTACCAATCTGGAAAGTCATGGAAATAAACTGCAAACGGGTTTCCTCGGCACAGCAATTTTGATGCAAACGCTTAGCGAAATCGGTGCAGATGATATGGCCTACACCTTATTGTTGCAGGAAGATAATCCGTCGTGGTTGTATTCGGTAAACCAAGGTGCTACAACTATTTGGGAACGTTGGAATTCTTACACGTTAGAAAACGGGTTTGGTCCTGTGGCGATGAATTCTTTTAACCACTATGCATATGGTGCTGTTTCCGAGTGGATGTACGGCTATATGGCAGGCATTATGTATGATGTTGATAACCCCGGCTTTAAACACATTATTCTGCAACCTGCCTTTACCGATAAATTGGAATATGTCAACGGTTCGTATGACTCGGTCTACGGTGAAATTATCAGTAATTGGAAAGGTACGGAAAACGGCTATGAATATGTAGCGACTGTGCCCGCCAATACGACTGCGACCGTGAAACTTGACGGGAATTTGACCTATACGGTGAACGGTAAAGCCGTGAATGAACTTTCTATCAAAAAGGACGGCATTGAATACATTGGTGTAGATGAAAACGGCAAAGCAATCTTTAATGCGGTGGCAGGTTCCTTTACCTTTGCTGCTATGGAAAAATAAAAAAGGGGAGATATGCATGAAAACAGCAAAGACCCTAAAACGCGTGAGCGCTATTATGCTTACGGTGGTACTGCTGGCGTGTATGTTGTCTGTGATGGGCACATTTCCGGCTTTGGCGGTGACCGATAGTAATTGTGCTGAAAAATTTGTTGCCGATTTTTCGGAGTTAAAAGGTATTTTGGACGCGAACAGTGTCGGCTGGAACGATTCCGATTCCTATGATGCGGCGTATACGCCGATAGGCGATACGACATCCGTGGACGGACAACTCAACACTTGGATGCGGGAAAAATTCGTCTCTAAAACGAATCACATATACAGTTCCACACGTGCGTGGTTCGGTCAAGATTCGAATGAGATTAGCGACCTGGAACAAGCCGTGGGTTGGAGAAACTACGCTTCTTTTGATGTGGGTAACGGTTCTCTGCGGTATAAACTCGGCGGCGGCAGTACCGTCGGCACGATGTTGCGCCGTGTGGATACGCTTATCCCGCAGTATAGCGGCACCAACGCTAAATTGAAAAACTTTGAGGCGAAATTGACGCTGATGATGGGGCAGGCGGGCTTCCGTGGTGGTTTCTTGTTTAGCTTCCACGAAGAAGAAGCGGGTTCGATGCACAAACGCACTGATGGTGTGTATAATGGATACAGATATTACGTGACCGGCAGTACGTTGGTTATCGGTAACGGTACCGGTAACGACACGACGGTTGGTAAAGACGGCTGGGTGTTTTATAATGACCAAAATGAGATTAGTGCGACTTCTGTAGATGAAAATCATAATACAACCACACCGCCCGCTTGGTATGAAT
>JAZOCQ010000236.1:0-1941 GCA_045596565.1 Acutalibacteraceae bacterium | reverse complement strand
CATCACGGCGATTTCCTGGTCAGCGGCGGTGACACCCGACACAATATCTGCCACAAACACAATTACCTGTGCTTGCTCGATAGCGAGTTGCGCTTGTCTGCGCATTTGTGCGAGCAGAATATCGTCGGTACGAGGTTCGATACCGCCCGTATCCGCCAACATAAAGGTACGGCCACTCCACTCGCAAGCCGCAAAAATACGGTCACGGGTGACACCCGGTGTATCCTGTACAATGGACAGTCTTTGTCCTATCAATTTATTGAAAAGGGTGGATTTTCCGACGTTCGGACGACCCACAACCGCAACCACAGGATGCGCCATTCCACATACCTCCCTTTATATCACAACAACAATACTTGTAATAAATCCTCGCCGCTGTCCTCTACAAAACAAATCTTGGTGTGCAGTTTTTCTTCCAATTCTGCAGGGGTGACATCATCTAAGAAGCAGTCCCCTTGCTGGCGAAGCATATTGCGGGATAACAATAGATAGTCCATCTGTCTGCCGGCAAGTTGTTCACACAAATCTTTGCCGGTCAGCAGACCCGCAACCGTAATTTGGCTACCGAAAAAGTTGTTTTCTATCCCGACAACCTCTGCGTTTATAGTATCCCACTTTTTACGGCATTCGTCAACCAGCAGCTGTAAAAAAGGTGCCGCCGCTTTACCGGTGGCAATGCACAATTGACTGCCTCCCGACATCGCCGTACAACCGGCTAATGCCTCTCTGAATTCACCGATAAGCAGAGAAAGCATCCCCACACCGTTTTCTATCTGTGAAAATTCCTCATAAAAGTCGACATCGGGTAACGGTCTTTCCGCTCTTAAATACCATTCATCCGACGGATAGAAAATACGGGTGCCGTGTTGTTCCAGCATTTTCTCCCCCATTTTTTCCATACGGTCAATGGTATCCGCACATTCCTCTTTGGTGAACGGACGCAAAGGCGTCAGGCCGTCGCGGTATTTGGTAAGCCCTACGGGTACCGCCGCTACGCTGGTAACCGCGGGATACAGTGCCGCCAAATCGTCCATACTTTTCTGTAATTCGTCCTTATCATTATACCCGGGACACAACACCAGTTGGCACTGGATTTGCAATCCTGCACGCGCAAAGCGGTACAGCGTTTGCAAAGCATCCCCCGCAAAGCGATTGTTCATCATTTTGCAACGTAACGCGGGAGAAGTGGTGTGCACTGAAATATTGATAGGACTGATATGCATATCGATAATACGCTTAATTTCATGTTCGGTCAAATTGGTCAGCGTGATATAGTTGCCAAACAGGAAAGACAACCGACTATCATCGTCTTTGAAATACAAAGATTCCCGCATGCCTTGCGGTAACTGGTCAATAAAACAGAAAATGCAGTTGTTGCGGCAAGCGCGTTGCTTGTCCATCAAATACGTGTCAAATTCCAGACCGATATCCTCATCTTCCGCCTTACGGATAACCACTCGACGTTTTTTACTGTGGGCAGTTTCTATTTGCAGTGTCAAACGGCGGTTTTGCAAATGAAACCGATAGTCGAGCACGTCTGCGATTTCCTTGCCGTTGATAGTAAGCAGTCGGTCGCCGACAAGGATTTTTTTCTTTTCCGCCTTAGAACCCGCGTACACGTTTGCAATGGTAACAGCCATTTGAACACCTCTTTCCTTAAAACTCATTAAAAATAAAAATAGAGAAGGACGACCCAGCCGCCTTCTCCATTTCATGTCTGTTCAACTCAAGCCTCGGAATCAACTACGACGACCTGTCTGCCATTGTAGTAACCGCAGTTACCGCACAGACGATGTGCGCGCTTATATTCGCCGCACTGCGGGCATTTTGCCAGCGCCGGGGCAGAAAGCTTCCACAGGTTATTGCGTCTCTTGTCACGACGAGCTTTGGAAGTTTTTCTCTTGGGTACCGGCATTTGTCAGCACCTCCTTAGTGCAATAC
>JAZOCQ010000235.1:0-1757 GCA_045596565.1 Acutalibacteraceae bacterium | reverse complement strand
GGGCAGGACCTATCCATTCTAAATATCCGCATTCGGAAAATACGCCTTTAACAATACTGAGAGCTGCGTGTGCAGGGCGCATAAAGATGATTTTCATAGGGTGTTTGATAATGGCAAACAACCATTTGGGGTAGTGTGCGGTAATGTTGGTAAAGGTAATGCCGGGATGTACCACAGATAAAGATACTTCTTTTTCCGTCTTGAACAGTTCATATAAAGACAGCATCAAATGCCTTTTGGCATTACCGTATACTTTGCTTGCAACTTTTCTGGTGGAAAAATCGGGGTCGTCGGGGTCTGTTTTAGAATAGCGATGCGCAATACTGGCAACGGCAACCACTTTTCCTTGCCGTTTTCGCAAAAGCGGCAATAATTCTACGGTAAGAAAATAGGGGGAAACAAAGTTGATTTGAAAAACGTTGTCAACGTCTATGGCGGTTTTATAACGCGGAATACTGTATGCCCCTGCATTGTGTATCAGTATGTCTATAGGCAGTTGTTGTAACTGTTTAGCCGCGTTTTTTACAGCAAAAACGTCCGCCATATCTACGGTGATATGTGTGATACGAACATCACCGAATTCCGCACGCAGACGATCCGCTAACGCTAAGGAACGCGTTTTGTTACGGTCAAGTAGGATAAGCGATGCCCCTAACCGCACCAAATGACGGCATAGTTGTTGTCCGATACCGCCTGTTGCACCCGAAACAGCAACCAGTTTACCGTCTAATCTTTCTGTGTGTTTTTGAAACCATTTATTAAACATAAGAATCTTTCACCTGTGAAAAAAGGCGTACTGATGTACGCCTTTTTTATGAAATTTATCGTACGCCGAACAGCAAATCACTGTAAGATGGGAAAGGCCAGTAACCTTTTCCGGTTTTTTCTTCCATTTTATCTGCATCTGCGCGCATCGCTTGCATGGCAGGGAATACAGTGTTGCCGTAAAACTGGGCAATGCTGACCGTATCTTTTAGGGTTTTGACGGTCTGTAAAGCGTCTGCCAATGCTTCCGTCTTTTCGTAGAAACTGCAGGACAATGCGGACAGTTCTGCAACCAACTTTTCTTCGACCGTTACACAAGCGTTTGGCAATACCTGCTTTTTACGCAATGCAGTTTTACACAGATCGCTTTGGTATTTTTCGACAGCAGGGAAGATTTCCCGTCTTGCCATATCCAACATAGTCTGCGCCTCAATATGCAGTATCTTCGCATAGTTTTCCATCAAAATTTCGTGACGGGAAACCAACTCCGAACGGGTGTAGACTTTGTACTTTTCGTAGAAAGCTATATTTTCTTCGGAAATGAGATACGGCAGCGCTTGCGTGGTAGAACGCAGATTTAACAATCCGCGTTTATCCGCTTCGGTTACCCACGCATCGTCATAGCCGTTCCCGTTGAAAATAATGCGCTTGTGGTCTTTCAATACCCGAACGATAAGATTGTGTACGGCGGTGTTGAAATCTTCCGCTTCTTCCAATACGCAGGAAAAATCATCCAACGATTCTGCTACCGCTGTGTTTAAAACGGTGTTGGGATCTGCAACCGACTGGGACGAGCCGGGCATACGGAATTCGAATTTGTTACCCGTAAAAGCAAGCGGTGAGGTGCGGTTGCGGTCAGTGTTATCTTTCGGAAAACGGGGGAGAATATGTACGCCGACCTTCATAATGGTCTGCTCTTTTACGTCGTATGCGTTACCTTGTTCAAGCGCATCTAAAATTTCGGTAAGCTCATCACCAAGAAAGATAGATAC
>JAZOCQ010000234.1:0-14006 GCA_045596565.1 Acutalibacteraceae bacterium | reverse complement strand
GCGCGCTACCAATTGCGCCACACCTCGTTGTTTTATTTTATGTGGATATACTTTGCATTATAGGTGAAAACGGGCGCTTTGTCAATCGTTATGGTGTAAAAATGATGTGTTTCCAAGGGAGATTTTGTAAATATAGGTTGTTTTATTTGCTTGATTTGGTGTATACTATTTTATGTATACTGATTTTTAGGAAAGGTGAGCGTTGTGCGGGTTTTTGAGAGAATCTATGCGGTGGTGCAAACTATTCCCAAAGGGCGGGTGGCGACCTATGGGCAGGTTGCCATGAAGGCCGGTAATCCGCGGTGGGCGCGGGTGGTGGGATATGCACTGCACAACAATCCGCGTCCCGGGCAGATTCCGTGTCATCGGGTGGTTAACCGTGAGGGACATGTTGCGGCTGCGTTTGCCTTTGGCGGCGGTGAAACACAACGTGCTTTATTGGAAAACGAGGGAATTGTCTTTGAAGCTGATGGGCATATTGATTTGAAAAAATACGGCATTTTTTATGATAGGGAGTGTAAATGGTAATGGACTATCGTGTTGAACATGATGCTATGGGTGAGGTGCGGGTTCCCGCTGACTGTTTGTGAGGCGCGCAGACACAGCGCAGTTGCGAAAATTTCCGTATCGGTGTGGGGCAGGAAACAATGCCTTTGGAAATCTTGCGTGCGTTTGGCATTTTAAAAAAAGCGGCGGCACGCAGTAATCATGTGCTGTGTCCGCAGAAAATGACCGCGCAAAAATTATCCGCTATTGAGCGGGCTTGCGATGAGATATTGACAGGGGAGTTAGACGCGCATTTTCCGTTGGTGGTATGGCAAACCGGCTCGGGCACCCAAACCAATATGAACGTTAACGAAGTAGTTGCCAATCGCGGAAACGCGTTTCTCGGTGCGCCTTTATTACATCCCAATGATGACATCAACATGAGCCAATCCTCCAATGACACCTTTCCCACAGCGATGCATATTGCGGCGGTATTGCAAATAGAGGACAAGCTGTTGCCGGCAGTGAGAGAATTGGTTGCCGCTTTCAAAAAGCTGGAGGCGGAAAATGAGGATGCCGTCAAATGCGGACGTACCCATTTACAGGATGCCACACCGCTTACGTTCGCGCAGGAAATCAGTGGTTGGCGCAGTAGTTTGGAAAGGGATATTACCCTTTTACAAACCGCGCTGACACCTTTATACGAACTGGCGCTGGGCGGCACCGCGGTGGGTACGGGCTTGAATGCGCCGCTTAGGTTTGGTGAAGAAGTGGCTGTACAGGTATCCCACTTGACAGGTAAACCTTTCATTAGTGCGTCCAATAAATTTCACGCTTTGACTTCTAAGGATGAATTGGTGTTTGCACACGGTGCGATGAAAGCGCTTGCTTGCGATATGATGAAGATTGCCAATGATATTCGCTGGCTTGCGAGCGGTCCGCGTTTGGGGTTAGGTGAGATACATATTCCCGAAAACGAGCCCGGTTCTTCTATTATGCCCGGTAAGGTCAACCCCACGCAATGTGAAGCGGTTACCATGGTCGCAGTGCAGGTGATGGGAAATGATACGGCGGTGGGTTTTGCGGCATCGCAAGGTAATTTTGAACTCAATGTATTTATGCCTGTGTGCATTTATAATTTTCTGCAATCCGGTCGGTTACTCGCGGAAGCTATCACTTCCTTTTGCAAAAATTGTGTGGAGGGTATCACCGCGAACCGTGAAAAGATGCGGGAAAATCTGCGCCGTTCGTTAATGTTGGTGACGGCGCTGAGCCCTCATATCGGCTATGAAAATGCCGCACGGGTTGCCAAAAAGGCGCACGCAGAAAATATCACGCTGAAAGAGGCTTGTGTTGCATTGGGATTTTTGAAGGCAGAACAGTTTGACGAGGTGTTTCACCCCGAACAGATGCTGTGAGTGATGAGGTAGAGGTATATGCAAAAAACAACCGTAAAGGAACTGCGCGGCACGGTTTTATTGTTGATTGCCGCGTGTGTATGGGGTATCGCCTTTGTCGCACAAAGCGTGGGCGCCCAAAAAGTGGGGCCGTTTACATTTTTATGTTTGCGCTCAGTTTTAGGCGGTATTGTGTTGTTGCCGTTTATTGCTGTGCGTGGCACAAAGAGAGAGGATAACAGCACCGTAAAAGGCGGGTGTACCTTGTGGGTAGGCGGGTTATTGTGTGGCACATGTTTATTTGTTGCTTCGTATTTTCAGCAAGCGGGCATCCCGCACACTTCTGTCGGAAACGCCGGTTTTATTACAACGCTTTACATATTGATTGTGCCTATTCTCGGTCTGCTTTTCGGTAAAAAGGTGCAGGGCAGACTATGGTTTTGCATTGGTTTGGCTGTGGTGGCTTTATATTTACTCACTATCAAAGAGAGTTTGCGCATTTCGGTGGGCGACAGTCTTGTGATGCTGTGCGCGTTGGTGTTTTCAGGTCACATTTTATTGGTTGACCGCTTCTCACCGCGTGTAGACGGTGTGAAACTCGCTTGTATTCAATTTTTTGTGGTAGGCGCGCTGGCACTGTTGCCGATGCTGTTACTGGAAAAACCGTCGCTTAACGATCTCAAAGCCGCGTGGTTGCCGATGGCGTATGCAGGCGTGATGTCCAGCGGTGTGGGGTATACATTGCAGATTATCGGTCAAAAATATACCCGTCCCGCAGTGGCATCACTGGTGATGAGTTTAGAATCGGTATTTGCCGTTTTGGCGGGTGTCGTGGTGCTGGGTCAGATACCGAGTGTCAAAGAAGGCATTGGTTGTGTGTTGATGTTTGTTGCCATCATTCTGGCACAGTTACCCCAAAAGAGGAGCGCGGTATGAAAAAGACTTATTTAGCAATGCTTGCCGCTTTCGGTGGTAACTTTATCTTCGGTTTTAGCTTCTTGTTTAGTAAGACCGCACTGGAAGTGAGCAGTCCTTCGGTGTTGCTTGCTTGGCGGTTTTTACTGGCTTTTGCGGTGATGAATTTGGTGTTGCTCACCGGCAAAGCCAAGGTGTCTTTTCGCGGAAAACCGCTTTTGTGGCTGTTGTTGATGGGTGCGTTTCAACCTGTGTTGTATTTTTATTTTGAAAATTACGGACTTTTGTATTCCAACGCTATTTTTTCGTCGGTGATGATAGCGCTCGTACCCATTGCTTCGTTGGTATTCGGCGCGTGTTTTATGAGAGAACGTCCCACGTGGTTGCAGACACTTTGCAGTGCTGTTTCGGTGGGCGGTGTTATCTGGATGGCGTTGCGGCAAACCGCACAAGGCGTGATTACGCCGCTTGGGATTGTATTATTGGTTGGCGCGGTGGTATCTGCTGTCGGCTTTAACGTTATCAGCCGCCGCAGTGCTCAGAAGGTTACGGCTTTTGAACGCACCTATATGATGTTTTTGGTAGGTGCTGTGGTGTTCGGCGTGGTGGCGATTGCGGAGAATATACAACAGCCCACCGCTTTGATAACACCGTTTGCTGATACGTCGTTTGTGATAGCACTGCTGTATTTGGGTGTGGTATCCTCGGTGGCGGCTTTTTTGATGATAAATTACGCCAATACGTGGTTGCCGCTGTCCAGAGCCACCGTGTTTTCCAATGTGATAACGGTGGTGTCGGTGTTCGCGGGCGTGGTATTGCTCAAAGAACCGTTTGATTTGTATATGCTTTTGGCTTCGGTTTTGATTGTGGGTGGCATTGCGGGTGTGCAGTATTTTTCGGCGTCGAAAAATTGACAAGTGACACCGACAGTGTTATGATAATAGCGATTTTATATTTGGAGGCAGTTACATGCTCGAATTACGCAATGTTTCTTTCGTTGTGGAAGATGAAAAAGGCGAAAAAAAGGCCATTTTAAAAGATGTGTCTTTGAAGACAGAAGACCGTTTTGTGGCGGTGACCGGCCCTAACGGCGGCGGTAAATCCACCTTGGCAAAGGTCATTGCCGGTATTTACACCCCCACCTCCGGTCGGATTTTCTTTAACGGTGTGGACATCACCGAAAAAAGCATCACCGAGCGGGCGCAGATGGGCATTAGCTATGCGTTTCAACAGCCTGTGCGGTTTAAGGGTATCACCGTAAAAGATTTGATTACGTTGGCGGCGGGCAAGGAATTGACCGTTGCCCAAACCTGTGAATATTTGTCTGAGGTGGGTTTGTGTGCCAGAGATTACGTCAACCGCGAAGTCAACGCCAGCCTGTCGGGCGGCGAACTGAAACGTATTGAAATTGCCATGATTATGGCGCGCGGCACACAACTCACTGTGTTTGACGAGCCCGAAGCGGGTATTGACTTATGGAGTTTTAACAACCTCATTCAAGTGTTCAAAAAAATGTACGAGAAAAACAGCGGTTCTATCCTCATCATTTCTCACCAAGAGCGTATTCTCAATATCGCTGATAAAATCATTGTGGTTGCGGGCGGCAAAGTGAGTATGACAGGTAATAAGGATGAGGTGTTGCCGTCGTTGTTACAAGCGGAGAGCGTTTGCTCTGTGTTGACCGATAAACTGTAAAGGAGGGCGACTTGTATGGATGATATTCAAAAAAATCTGTTGCGAGAAATTGCGGATTTACATGAAGTACCGGAAGGCGCTTATAATATTCGTGCCAACGGACAATCGGCGGGTCGTCGTTCCACTGCTAACATTGAAATTACCACAAAAGAGGATAAGCCCGGTATTGATATTCGTATCGCCCCCGGCACCAAAAACGAAAGCGTACACATCCCCGTGGTGCTCAGCGAGAGCGGTTTAAAGGAAATGGTGTATAACGATTTTTATATCGGTGATGATGCCGACGTGGTGATTGTGGCGGGTTGCGGTATCCATAACTGCGGCGAGCAAAGTGCCGAACACGACGGTATTCACACATTCTTTGTGGGTAAGAATGCACGCATTAAGTACGTGGAAAAGCATTACGGTGACGGTGACGGCAACGGAGAACGTATTATGAACCCCACCACTGTGGTGCATATCGCCGAGGGCGGCTATATGGAAATGGAAACTACCCAAATCAAAGGCGTGGATTCTACCAAACGTGCGACCCGTGCGACCATTGAAAAAGATGGCACGCTGATTGTCCGCGAGAAAATTATGACCCACGGTAAACAGGTCGCCGAAACTGATTTTGAGGTGGATTTGAACGGTGAAAATGCGGGTGCGCACGTGATTTCCCGTTCGGTTGCGAAAGATACCTCGCATCAACTGTTTTTGTCCAAAGTCAACGGCAACAACCGTTGTAACGGTCATACCGAGTGTGACGCCATTATTATGGATGACGCGAGCGTGGCGGCGATCCCGCAAATCACCGCCAATCACGTGGAAGCCAGTCTCATCCACGAGGCGGCAATCGGTAAAATTGCGGGCGAACAACTCATCAAATTGATGACGCTGGGATTGACCGAAAAACAGGCGGAAGAACAGATTGTCAGCGGATTTTTAAAATAACTCCAAGGTGAAAGTATATGTTGGGTGTTTTAGTGAACGTAGTGGCGGTGCTGCTGGGCAGCACCATCGGGCTGCTATGTAAAAAAGGTATTCCCGAAAAAGTATCGACGGTACTGATGTCGGGTGTCGGTCTGTGTGTGGTATACATAGGCATTGACGGCGCACTGCAAGGCAGTAATACGGTGGCGTTGGTGCTGGCAATGGCGCTCGGTGCGCTGGTGGGTGCGTTGTTAGATATTGATGGACGGCTTAACCGATTGGGTGATAAGGTGTCGGCGGCGTGTCAGGCACACGGTGGACGATTTTCTAACGTCGGCGAGGGCTTTGTCAGCGGCACTTTATTGTTTTGTGTTGGCGCTATGACGGTGGTTGGTTCTTTGGAAGCGGGACTCACCGGTGATAATACCACGCTGTATATCAAATCGTTGCTCGACTTTATTTCTTCTATGGTTTTGTCGGTGACGCTTGGTGCCGGCGTGATGTTATCCGCTCTTGCGGTAGCGGTATTGCAAGGCGGTATCGTGTTACTGGCAGGGTTCTTACAACCGTTGCTCAGTGATATGGCAATTGCGGAGATGACCTGTGCCGGTTCTGTAATTATCATTGGGCTTGGTTGCAATATGTTGGGATTTGGTAAAATCAAGGTGGCAGATTTGTTGCCCGCCATTATATTGGCACCGTTGTTTGCGGTGTTGTGCAGTTGGATATAAAAAAGCTGTTTGCGTGAGCAAACAGCTTTTTTAATCTTTGAAAATGATAGAATATACATATTCTTTTTCTATGACGGTTTGTGTTTGCAACCCGCATACGGTGGGGAGCAGAGCGGTTTCATCGGCTGTGGGGATGGTTTGCAAACCGATACCAATGCCTTTTCCGGTCAGCTTGGCATACGCTTCCTTTCTGGTCCAAACGGCAGCAAAACGGGTGGGGTCATCGCCGATATAGGCGCATTCGGCGGAGGTGCACACGCGTTCTATCGTTTTGGGATGCGGTAAACGGATGCGTTCGATATCCACGCCGATTGGTGCGGTATGCACCGCACACAGCACGACACCGTCGGTGTGGCTGATGCTGAAATGTAACGGTACCGAGTCGGTATACGGTTTACCATTTTCGGTGTAAAGGATGCGGATTTCATGTGGTGGCATACGACTTATCTCTGACAGCATTTGTTGTGCCAATTGCACGCCCGCTTCATGCTGTTGTGCGTGGGTAGGGTGTTCGATATGCAGTTGCAACAAACGGTATTGCACGGCCTCACCTCCTTTTGATGCTACCAGTATACTACATATTTTTATGTTTGTCATTTTTTTCTTGCAGATGATTGCAAATCTTTGAAAAATCGTGTATGATAAAATGGAATAGGGGGTATCCGCATGCAACTAAAAATACAAAAAGTACGAGACGGTGCTATATTGCCGGTGCGCGCTACCGACGGCAGCGCGGGTATGGATTTGCACGCGTGGTTGGAACAGCCGCTGACTGTTAAAGCAGGCGAGCAGGTGCGTGTGCCTACCGGTATTGCGATTGGATTACCGCATAAGGAAACGGTGGCATTGCTGTTTCCCCGCAGTGGACTGGCAGTGAAATACGGTATTACGCTTTCCAATTGTGTGGGTGTAATTGACAGTGATTATACCGGTGAAATTCAGGTGGGTATTATCAACCAAGGAAAAGCGGCGTATACGATACAACCGGGTGAACGCATTGCGCAGATGGTTGTGATGCCGGTGCTGCTGCCGCAACTGGAATTGGTGGACAGTTTAGAAGAAACGGCGCGCGGTGCGGGCGGTTTCGGCTCGACAGGGAGAATTTGATGAAAGAAATTATTTTAGCATCGGCTTCTCCGCGGCGGCGCGAGATTTTGGAGTTGGTGGGTGTGCCGTTCACGGTGTGTCCCGCTGCGGATGAAAAGTCTCCCGATACGATGAACCCCGCGCAGTATGCATTACAATCCGCCAAAGCTAAATGTGAGGCGGTAGCGTCACAGTATCCCGATAGGGTGGTGCTGGGTGCAGATACCGTTGTCACGGCGGACGGCAGGATTTTGGGGAAGCCGAAAACCGAACAAGAAGCCGTGGACATGCTGTTATCACTCGGCGGGCGCACGCATCAGGTGGTGACAGGCGTGTGGGTATGTTCTCCCACGCGATGTGACGGGTTTACCGACAGCGCGGCGGTGGAATTTTATCCCATTACCCCTGAGGAAGCGAGGGCGTACGTGGCGACGGGCGAGCCGATGGACAAGGCAGGCGCTTACGGTATTCAAGGGTACGGTATGCGGTTTGTGCGGGGCATTGTGGGAGATTTTTATACCGTAATGGGTTTGTCCGGCGCTAAAGTTCTCCGCTTTTTAGAGGATTTTTGAATGGTTTTATCTGTCTTTTGAAAAAACAGGAAATATTTTCGTATTTTTGTTGAGATTTTTTTTAGAATGCTATATAATAATATATTGCAAATTGCCAAGACTTTCCTTGTAAGAGGATTTCAGCATATTGATTGAAAGGATGGAATGAAGTATGTGGTTTAACAGAGCCGATATCGGTATTGACCTCGGCACGGCGAATACGCTGGTATATATGAGAGCCAAAGGCATTGTTATGCGCGAGCCGAGCGTTGTCGCGGTTGACTTGAAACGCGACGAAGTGATGGCTGTGGGTAAAGAGGCGAAAGAAATGATTGGCCGTACCCCCGGCTCTATTTCTGCTATCCGTCCGCTCAAAGACGGTGTGATTGCGGATTTCGACGTCACTGCCGCTATGTTGCGTCATTTCATCAAAGCGGCGCTCAAATCCACTTGGGCGCGCCGTCCGCGCATCATTGTGTGTATTCCGTCGGGTGTTACCGAAGTGGAACGCCGCGCGGTAGAAGACGCTGCCAGACAGGCGGGTGCTAAGGATGTCGAATTGATTGCCGAACCGATGGCGGCTGCTATCGGCGCGGGTTTGCAGGTGGAAGAAGCTGCCGGTTGTATGGTGGTAGATATCGGTGGTGGCACTTCGGAAATCGCTGTGATTTCGCTGGGCGATATTGTCACGTTCTGTTCGGTGCGTACTGCGGGCGATGATTTTGATGACGCTATCATTTCGTATATCAAGAAAAAATATAACCTGCTCATCGGTGAACGTACCGCTGAGGATATCAAAATTAACATTGGTTCTGCTTTCGCATATGAAGCAGAGGGCGAAATGGAGGTCAAAGGTCGCAACCTGGTGGATGGTCTGCCCAAAAACATCACTATAACCGCAGAAGAGGTGCGGGAGGCGTTGGCTGACCCGGTTACCATCATTGTAGATGCCATTCGCTCTACTTTGGAGAGAACGCCGCCCGAGTTGTCCGCTGACATCATCACCAACGGTATTATGTTGACCGGTGGTGGTGCGCTTTTGCGCGGGTTGGATAAACTCATTTCGCATGAAACCGGTATGCCGGTGCATGTGGCGGAGGATGCGCTCGATTGTGTGGCTACCGGTACAGGTAAATGCCTTGACATCGGTATGACCAGCAATTTCCGTTCCAATCGCAGACTGTGATAGCAAACTTGTTTTAGGCTTTTAAGCGGGGGACGGCGGTCACCCGCTTTTCGCCTTTTTATCGTTTTGATTTTTTTGAGTGGGAGGTGTATCGGTGAAACATTTTTTTAAGACTGTCGGTTTCAAAATTTTAGGTGGAGTGGCGCTGTTGTTGGTGGGCGTGATGATTTATGCCGCCTCTACTGTGGGCATATCCACCTTTATTGCTTCCGCCGCGGGTGTGTTGGTGACACCGTTGCAAACGGCGGTGACGGCAACCTCGGATTTTGTTTCCGGTTTGTTCACCGGAACGAAGGATTTGCAGGCACAAGTGGATGCGCTGACCACGGAAAACCGCGAACTGCGTGAGCGGGTTGCGGATTATGATGAGATAAAAATACAAAATGATTGGTACAGCCAGATTCTCAGTTTGCACGAAGAAAATCCTGATTACACCTTTGCAGACGGTAAAGTGATTACTATGGACCCGTCCGACCCGTTTTGCAGTTTCTCTATCAATGCCGGTTCGGCGGTGGGGGTTTCCGCCGGCGACCCTGTGGTCACTGCAGACGGTTTGGTGGGTATTGTAGAAGAAGTTGGTTTAACGTACAGTAAAGTACGTACAGTGTTGCATCCCAATCTGAAAGCCAGCGCTTCTATCAGCCGTACCGATGAAAGCGGGTATACGGGTGGTTCTCTGTCGTTGGCAGAAGAAGGCGTTTTGCGCATTAATTATTTAGAACGCTCTTCATCGGTGGTCAGCGGCGATTTCGTCGTGACTTCGGGACTCGGCGGCGTTTTCCCGTCGGGTTTGTTAATCGGTCGGGTGACGTCGGTTTCCCCCGACAGTGACGGTATGACATTGTACGGTTTGGTAGAGCCGTTTGTGGATATTAAAAATTTAAAACGTGTTATGGTGATTACCTCGTTTGACGGTCAGGGTGAATAAGGTGACGTGAGAATCCGCCTTTTTAAAACAGGTTCGGATTACTCGTGTTACCCTAAAAAAGGAGGCAAAGCGATGCCGAAACTCGGAAAAGGCAGAATTATCGCAAAAGTGGATAAACTGTATTTGCGTTGGTTTGCGTATGCGCTGATATTGTTGCTCGTCTCTCTGTTACAGGCGGCACCGCGTTTGTTTCCCGCCGTTGGCGGGGCGCACCCTAGCCCATTGATTGCGGCAGTGGTATGTATTGCCATGTTTGAGGGCCCGTTTGTGGGCGCGGCGGTGGGTGTCGGTGGCGGTTTGTTGTGGGCTTTATACGCTGACCGTCTATTTGGGTTTGACGCCTTATTGTTGTTGGTTGTCGGTTGCGTGTGCGGGTTGCTCATACAGGTACTTATCCGCAATAATTGGATATCGGCACTGTTACTTAACGCTGTCACGTTGCTTGCCTATGTATTGGTGGATTGGCTGGTACGATATGTGCTGTTCGCGCAAGCGGAGTCGTGGTATGCACTGTGGCACATTTTATTGCCTAATGCACTGTACACGTTTGTGTTGTCGCCCGCGGTGTATTATCTGGCATATCGCGTTGCGCGCGGTCTGCGGGAGAGTGAATAAAATCTAAATCTTCGGGAAAGGTGGTGTTTGCAGATATGCATATGCGAGATAGTGATATAAGTGGTAAACGGTGGTTGACGTTAGCCATTATCATTGTGTCGGTGTTTGCCATATTTGCGGTGGCATTGTTTCGTATTCAAATCGTACAAGGCGATTACTATACGGCGCAAGCAAGTCATAATACCATCACGCAAATTCCCGTTTCCGCTTCGCGCGGTGAGATTCTGGACAAAAATTTGTCTCCCATTGCTATCAATCGCACCACCTATGCGATTATGCTGGATTATAATTATTTTCCTACGGGAGATTCTGAGCAAGCGCAAAAACGGCAAAACGAGTGTTTATTGCAGTTGACCGAGTTGTTGACCGAAACGGGCGAGAAGTGGAATGACTCTCTGCCGATTTCCTCCACAAAGCCGTATACGTTTGATGAAACGCACGGTACAAGCGTGGACACGCTCAAATCCAAATTGCGTATGGCTTCGTATGCAACTGCCGATAATTGTATGGCGGAGATGATACGGTTGTACGGTCTGGAAGAATACAGTGCCGAAACCCAACGTGTTTTGGCGGGTATTCGTTTTGAAATGACCCTCAAGCAGTTTGCGGTACGTAATCCGTATGCGTTTGCGGGCGACGTTTCCCGTTCTACCATGTATCGTATTTTGGAGAATAATGAGTTATATCCCGGCGTGGACGTTGAACCGGTACCGGCTCGTGAATATGTCAGTGGGGAAACTGCGGCGCATTTAATCGGTACGGTAGGTCCGATTTATGCTGAAGAATACGCCACCCTGAAACAACAGGGATACGCTATGAACGATGAACTCGGCAAAAGTGGCATAGAAGCCGCTTTCGAAAACGAATTGCGTGGCACAGCGGGTATTCGCTCATTGGTAAAAGATAAAGACGGCACCGTACTGGATGAACAGGAAGCAAAAGCGCCGGTGCCGGGTAATTCGGTGGTGCTCACCATTGATATGGATTTGCAAAAAACGGCGCAAACCGCTCTGGCAAATAAAGCGGCAGCATTGCGGCAACTCCCCACGTCTACCACTAACGGTCACGACGTCAAAAGCGGTGCGGCGGTGGTGCTGGATGTGAAAAACGGCGGAGTGCTCACTTGTGCTTCGTGGCCGAGTTATGACCTTTCCACCTATTCCGAAAATTATAATACATTGCTCAATGACCCTGACAATCCGTTGTTTAACCGTGCTTTAAATGGTGCGTTTGCGTGTGGTTCTACTATGAAACCGGGCATTGCGTTGGCGGCGTTGACTGAAGGTGTGCTTTCGCCGTCTACTTTGCTGTCTTGCGGTGGCAAATATTTGTTTTACAGCGATTATCAGCCCAAGTGTATGGGTGTGCACGGACAGTTAAACGTAGTCACCGCGCTGGCAAAATCCTGTAACTTGTTTTTCTACGATTTGGGCAGACAAATGGGTTCGGATATGATGCTCAAATATTGTAAATTATACGGTTTTGGTTCTGCTACCGGCGTGGAAATCGGCGAGTCCACCGGTACACTGGTGACACCGGAATACAAGAAAAAACTAGGCGGTGTTTGGACGGCGGGCGATAATCTTCAGCTTGCTATCGGACAAAACGGTTTGTATACGCCTATTCAGTTGGCGGCGTATGCAATGATGATTGCCAATGACGGCGTGCGGTATGAAACCCATCTTGTGCATAGTATCCGCAGTTTTGACGGTACCTCGGAGGAGGTTGTGCAACCTAAAGTCGCCGCGAAAGTTGACTGGTCACAGCAGGCGATGGACACTGTGCGAAACGGTATGATACAGGTTGTGAAATCCGGCACGGCGTATTCTTCGTTCGGCACGGCCTCCTATTCGGTGGCGGCAAAGACCGGTACTGCGCAAACGGGTCGTTCGGGAGAAAGTGATCACGGCGTGTTTATTGCGTATGCACCGGTGGAAAACCCCGAAATTGCGGTTGCAGTGGTGATGGAGTGCGGTACTTCGTCTGCTTCTGCACAGGTGGCGCGCGAGATTATGGATGCGTATTTCAACTCTAAAACAGTGGGCAATGCGCCTACAAAAGACGGCGTGCTGTTGCCTTGAAAAAGTTGTTTACATTCAAGTAGGTTTATGCTAAAATAATCGATGTGTATGATTGCAAGAAAGGGGAGAGGATATGGGTCGTATCATCGTGGTGACTTCCGGTAAGGGTGGCACCGGTAAATCTACCGTTTCCGCGGGCCTTGCGTATGCATTGGCAAGACTGGGAAAACGCATCTTGTTGATTGACGGGGATGCAGGTTTGCGCAGTTTGGATTTGATGCTTGGCGTGGGCGGTAATACGGTGTATGACATTTCGGATGTGTTCGCCGGTCGTTGTGAGCCGGTACGTGCGATTTATGCTTCTCCTGTCTTTCAGAATGTGTTTGTGATGCCCGCTCCCATTTCGTTGGAGCAGTTGTGCACACCGCAAGAAATGCAGAAATTGTGCCGTGGGCTTTCTAAATACTACGACGTGGTGATTGTGGACTGCCCTGCGGGCGTGGGACGAGGTTTTGAAACGGCGGTTGCCGCCGCCCAGCAAGCGCTGGTGGTTTGCACACCCGATATGGTGTGTATGCGGGATGCGCACATCTTGAGTGATTTGCTGGCGGATAAGCAAATCCCCGCAAGACTTATCATCAATCGATTGCGCCCGCGTAAAATTATGGACGGCAGTATGCCGGACATTGATACCATTATTGATGAAAGTGCTTTGCAACTGCTCGGTGTGATACCCGAGGATGAAACGGTTGCGGTGGCAAATGCCAACGGCAGACCTCTGCCGCTGGATTGTAATGCAGAGATTTGTTTTTCCAATATTGCGCGTCGCTTCATCGGTCAAAATATACCGCTTGCGGCGTTGGAAAAAATGTGATGTGGGAGGAAGAAAGCTGTATGAATATTGCTCTGATTGCACATGATGCAAAAAAGGAACTGATGGTGCAATTTTGTATCGCATATTGCGGTATTTTGAGTCGTCATAATCTGTGCGCTACCGGTACTACCGGTAAAATGGTCGCAGAAGCTACGGGTCTCAATATTACACGGTATATGAGCGGTCACCAAGGCGGCGAGGAACAGATTTCCGCCCGTATTTCTTGCGATGAAATTGACCTTTTGTTGTTCTTCCGTGACCCGCTGACCGTTAAAGACCATGAGAATAATGAGAGCGATATGTTCCGTTTGTGTGATATGCGCAGTATTCCGGTGGCAACCAATATTGCTACCGCAGAAGTGCTCATTCACGGTTTGGAGCGCGGCGACCTTGATTGGCGTAATATTGTCAATCCGCACAATGCGTAATTTTGACGCATATTCAAGAAGGGATGAAACATAATGGAGTTAATCACACAAGCACCGCGCGGCACCGAGGACGTATTACCCGCGGAAAGTTATAAATGGCAGCATATTGAGCAAACCGCGCTGGGGGTTGCTTCGGATTTTGGGTATGCGGAAGTACGCACACCCGTTTTCGAACATACCC
>JAZOCQ010000233.1:0-6375 GCA_045596565.1 Acutalibacteraceae bacterium | reverse complement strand
GGCATTCCGTGCGTGGGTATTCCGTGTACCATTGACAACGATATTGCTTGCTGTGAACGTACTATCGGTTACGATACCGCTTTGAACACCGCTATGGAGTTGGCGGACAAATTGCGCGACACCATTCAGTCGCATGACCGTTGCTCGGTCATTGAGGTGATGGGCCGCCATGCGGGCTATATTGCACTCAATGTAGGTATCGCGGTGGGCGCTGCCAGTATTTTGGTGCCGGAAAAACCGTTTGATATGCAAAGAGACGTGCTGGACCGCATCAAAGTCAACACCGCGAACGGTAAAAAGAATTTCATCGTAGTGGTTGCGGAAGGTGTGGATGCTAACGTCATCGACATTGCAAAAATTGTAGAAAAAGAAACCGGTATCACCTCCCGTGCGACCATTCTCGGTCACGTGCAACGTGGTGGCTCTCCCAGCGTGCGTGACCGCGTGCTTGCCAGTCGTATGGGTTATGAAGCGGTTAAATTGTTGGAAGCGGGCAAGAGCAACCGTATTGTTGCTTTGCAGAATGACCAACTCGTAGATTTTGATATTGAAGAAGCCTTGGCAATGAAGAAAACGCTGGATTTTGACTTATATGAAATGGCGCATACACTGTCTATATAAAATGAAAAATCCTATCCGAAAGGATGCTTCTCATAAGGATGATAAAAACCACGATGAATTTCATCGTGGTTTTTCTTGTGTTTATCTGATAGAACCAGCATCGCATTTGTAAGTACAAATGCTGTTTGGGTGATACCCAAACCCTTTTTTACAGCAGAACAGGAAACCAAGTGATATTCTGTGCTACCGCACAGAGTGATATTTTCACTTCGTGAAAGTGATATTACTTCCCTTTGGTCGTAGTGATATTTTATTTGCTGTTAAAACTCGCGAAGCGAATACCACTCGGCTTTTAACCGAATATAACTGCGAAGCAATACAACTCGCCGCAAGGCGAATAAAACTGCGAGACTTCCTTATGAGAAGTCTCGCAAAGGATGGGATTTTTTTAATGAAAGAATAGTTCCGTGATAAACACCAAGCCGCAGCAAATAGCGGCGACCGGTAACAACCCGGCACCACAATAGGCGGCGACAATACCTGCGAGTAGTGCAATCGCACCTGCAATAGGGGATGCGGTTGCGTGTAGAATGGCGGGAAAGGTCATCACCGCCAAAGTTACGTACGGCACGTAATATAAGAACGAACGAATAAAGCGATTTTGAATGGGTTTGCGAATGAGGGTGAATGGCAGTACGCGTATGACATAGACGGTGAGTACCATCAGTGCCAGATACAAAAGGCGTTCAGGCATTTGCGTCACCTTCTTTCAACGGGAAAACCACCGCCGCCAAAGCGGATAAAATAACGGTGAGCAAAATAGTGCGGTTGCCCTCGGATATGTCCCGTACAAACGGTAAAACGGAGGCAAGGTAACTGCAAAGGAATCCGGACGCTACCGCGCAAGCAACCGGAACAGATTTGCGGGCGGGCGGGATAATCACCGCTAAAAACATACCGTACAGCGCTACGCTGAGCGCGCTGACGATACGAAACGGCAATAAATTTCCCATTACAATGCCCAGTGCCGTGCCCGTTGCCCAAAAGGGAATAGAGGTGAGCATCGCGCCGTAATAGTAAAATGGTGGCAAGAACCCGTCCCGCGCAATGGCAATGCCGAACAGTTCGTCGGTGACATCGGTGCCGATAAGCAGGCGGTGGCGCATAGCGGTGTCAGGGGATAGGCGTTGGCTCAAAGCGCAACTCATCAGCAGATACCGTGCGTTGGTGATGAGGGTGATGAGGATGATTTCCAGTGCGGTTGTACCCGCGCCGATAAGGGAAAATACGGCGTATTCCCCCGCTGAGGCGTTGGTGAACAGACTGGCAAAAAAACCTTCCACGGGGGTGAGCCCCGCATTTCTTGCGGCAATACCGAGTGAGAACGATACCGCAAAGTATCCCAGTCCGATAGGTAGGCCGTCCCGCATTCCTTGTATGAAAACGGCGCGTTTTTCGGTTGGCATATATGTTCGCTTCCTTTTATCGTAGTAGTATGAGTATACCAAGCTTTGTTCTAATTGTAAAGTATATATTATAAAAGAAAGCGTTGACATTGTTGCGGATGGAGGGTATAATTATATTTGGTATGTGAAGAAATATGAGAGAATACGAGCGAATGCTTTTTTGAGACTTTAAGGAGGCTCTTTTATGCAAAACCTTACTCTTGCCACTTTGTGGAAATTGTTTTTATTGCGACTCAAATGGTTGATACTCGGTTTGGTATGCGGTGGCTTGTTGATGGGCGCGTATACGGTGTTCCGCGTAGAAGACCGCTATGTGGCGAGTGTTTCGCTGTACGTGCAAAATGCACAGGTGCAGTCGGGTGTTGCCAACACCAACAACTTAGCAGCGTCGCGTATGCTTACCAACAGTTATGCGGTGATTTTACGGGATAAGGAAACCATGCGTATGGTGGCAGACCGTATGACCATGTCGGCGGGCGCGGATACGGTTGCGGGCGCTTTGTCGGTTGATACGTCGGAGGATTCTGCCATTATCACGGTTTCCGCCAATACCACCGATGCGCTGTTGTCGCAAAACATTTGTCAGGCTGTTTGCAACGTTGCCCCCGAACTGTTGTATGATACCATCGGCGCCGGTACGATTACGCCTTTAAGTGAAGTGCCGCCTGCCGTGCAGATAAGACCCAATTTTGTGCGTAATATTGCGTTGGGCGCTGTCGGAGGTTTCGCCGCGGTAGCGTTAGTGGTGCTGATTATGCACATAACCGATATGACCATTAAGAGCAAAGAGGATTTGTGCCGTGTGGCCGCCGGTCCTGTGCTCGGCGAAATTCCCAGTCTGAACAGCTGATACGGAGGGGATTGTAATGAGCGAAAAGAAAACGAACGCACAACAAGTTGAGGCGGAGAATTATGAAAAACCGTTTCATATTGTAGAAGCGTATAAAACCGCGCGTACCAATTTGTTGTTTGCATTGGCGACCGGCGAGAAAAAGACGGTGTTGTTTACCAGTGCGGAACCGCACGTAGGCAAATCTACCAGTACGTGCAATCTGGGCATTGTCATGGCGCAGAGCAATTTCAAAGTCTTGTTGATTGATGCCGATATGCGGCGCCCGACGCTGAATAAAATGTTCCGTGTCAACCGCAAAAACGGTCTTTCTAAAGTGTTGGGCGGTATGCAAACTTTGGATGAGGCGTTGGTCAAAGGGGTAGCGCCCAATCTTGACTTTTTACCTGCCGGTCCGACACCCCCCAATCCGCAGGAATTGTTGTGTTCTGCGGCTATGTCTTCACTGCTCAAACAAGCGGAGAAAACGTATGACTATATATTCATTGATTCGCCGCCTGTTAATCTGCTGGCGGACGCGCTGATGCTCACCAATGATGTTGCGGGTATGGTGATGGTGGTGCGTGAGGGACAAACCACGTATGATGATTTGGTAGCGGCACAAGAAAACATTCTGAATATTGGCGGTAATATTTTAGGCTTTTTGCTCACTGATGTGAAACAACAAAGCGGTTCGTCGCGTAGCCACTATTATCGTTCCAGTGCATACAGATACGAGAGATAATGATAAAAATGCGGCGCCGGTGTATATCGTGCGTCGCATTTTGCATCCTAAAAGAGAGGTGAGAGTATGCATCAAAAGAAATTGGCTGACGGGGTGCGGTTTTTAGCGTTGCGTGACAGTCGCTTTAAAACGGCCCGCTTGTCGGTAGGACTGTTTTTGCCGTTGCGGGAACAGACTGCTGCCGCATATGCCATTTTACCTGAAATGTTAACCCGCGCCACTGCATTTTCACCGGATATGGTGGCGATGCATCGGCGGCTGAGCCGTTTATACGGCGCCGCGCTGAGTAGTGGGGTGCAACGGCTGGGTGACCATCAGGTGTTGACGCTTGGTATTACCTATTTGCATAACGATTTTGCTTTGAACGGTGAAGATATTGCCGCAAACAGCACGGCGTTGTTACTGGAAATGTTGTTTTCACCGCATCTTTCCCCGGACGGTTTGGTGGATGCTGTCGATTTGGAGCAGGAGAAACGCTGTCTGATAGAGCGTATTGCCGCTTCGCTTAACGATAAACGCGCATACGCGCGGGAACAAGCGGATACGCTGTTGGCAAACGGCGAACCGTACGGTGTACCACTTAACGGCACTATGGATATGGCGGCGGCGCTCACCCGTGAGAGCGTTACTGCCGCACTGAAAACCGTTTTGGAAACAGCGGTGTTTCAGTTTGTGTATGTGGGTGCAGACGACGGTGAAAAGGTCGCTGCGCAAATCAAAGACGCTTTTAAGGGGAAACCTCGCGCACCCTATGCGGGTGAAACGCAAACGGCGTTTTCGCCGCTTGCCGTTCCGCGTGAAGGAAGCACGACTATGGCGGTCAACCAAGCCAAACTGTGTATGTGTTTCCGCTTGCAGGCGTGCGAACCCGATACGCAAGCGGTGATGACGGGCCGTTTGCTTGCGGCGTTGTTCGGTGGTACGCCGTCCTCTCTTTTGTTCCGCAATGTACGGGAGAAAATGAGCCTTTGTTACTATTGCTCTGCCGTATTTGAACGAGTAAAAGGGGTGCTGACGGTCAACAGTGGCGTAGATGCGACCAATGTACAGCGTGTGAAAACGGAGATTTTGCGGCAACTGGATGTTTTGCGCGATGGTGCGTTTTCGGAGGAGGATTTGGAGAATGCCAGACGGTATTTGATTCATCAACTGCGCGACCACGAAAACGTGCAAGGTGGTATGGTGAGTTGGTATATGGGGCAAGCCTTGTCTCGGGCGGCTTTGAGCGTGGAACAGGCAATTGACTGTATAAAAAAAGTGGATAAAGCACAAATTATCGCGCTTGCAAACACTGTTAATTTGCAAAGTGTGTATGCCGTATTGCCGGAGGAGGAAACCGTATGATTTGGGAGAAAATGACCGTCCCGCGCACCGATGAAACGGTGTATAGAGGGGTACACCAAAGCGGCTTAACGGTATACGTGTGTCCCAAAGCGGGATATAGTTCCACCTATGCCATCATCGGCACACGCTATGGGTCGGTGGATACCATATTTGAGGTAGATGGCAAAGAAGTGTCGGTACCTGGGGGCATTGCGCATTATTTAGAGCATAAATTGTTTGAAAACGAGGATTGCGATGCGTTCCAAAAGTATGCGCAAACCGGCGCATCTGCCAATGCGTATACGGGTTTCCAACAGACGGCGTATTTGTTCTCCTGTACCGAGCAGGTGGAGCAGAATTTGCGGATATTGTTGGATTTTGTGCAAAATCCGTATTTTACCGATGAGAATGTGGAAAAAGAACGCGGCATTATCGGGCAGGAAATTCGTATGTGCGAAGACGACCCCGATAGGCTCGCTATGTTCAACGTGCTGGAAATGCTGTATACCGCACACCCTGTGCGGGTGGATATTGCCGGCACGGTACAGTCAATAGCCCAAATCACCCCTAAACTTTTGTATGATTGTTATCACACGTTTTACAATTTGCGCAATATGGCATTGGTGGTATCGGGTAATATTGATTGTCAAACGGTAGAGCGGGTGGCGGATGAGGTTTTAAAGACAGCACCGCCTTTCACACTCAAACGGCAAGCGGTGGCAGAGTCTGAAACGGTGACCGAGAAACGCAGAGAACAGCATATGCCGGTATCGGTGCCGCTTTTTTATATCGGCATCAAAGAGCCGGTTCAAGCGGGGTATCTGCATAACGCAGAGCAACTGATGGCGGCAGAGATTCTACTCGAATTGTTGGCAGGCAGAGGCTCTGCTTTGTATACGCGTTTGATGCAACAAGGACTTATCAACGAGACTTTTGGCAGCGGGTATTTTGAGGGTAGTGGGTATGCCGCGTTTTTGTTCAGCGGCGAGTCCAAAGACCCCGATGCCGTTTTGCGGGAAATCAAACGGGAAATTGAACGGATGCAACAAGACGGTTTAGATGAGCAACGGTTTTTGGAAGAGCGCAACGCATTGTACGGCAGATTGCTTGCGGGCTTAAACGATGTGGAAAGTTGCGGCGATTGGTTATTAGATGATCATTTTTACGGCAGAAAACCTTTTGCGCTCATTGACAGTGTGGCATCTCTTGATGTAAAATCGGTATATACGGTTTTGCGGGACGATATATCTACCGCGCGTATGGCGCTGTCAGTAGTGTCCCCTATGAATGAAACAAAATAAGGAGGCTTATAAATGGAGTATATCGAATTTCCTGCTTTGGGTTGGACAATAGAGGTCAATCCGGTTTTGGCTCAGTTTAAAGTGTTCGGCATACCGTTTGCCATTCATTGGTACGGTGTGATGATTGCGCTGGGTTTTTTGTTGGCAGTG
>JAZOCQ010000232.1:0-2778 GCA_045596565.1 Acutalibacteraceae bacterium | reverse complement strand
ACGCGCAGGCACTGCGCGGTGAAAGCGGGGGAAGTGGCGGGCACGATTTCGCCGTTTTCCACTTTACCCCAGATTTTCAATGGCTCTTTCTCGGATTTTTCTTCTTCGCCGCCGATATAGGGGATGAGGTTATCCACCATTTCGGGCCAGCTTTCAAAGGTTTTACCCGCGCCGGAAATTGCTTGATAGGTGCAAACGAGTGCCTTGGTCACGCCGAATTTATCCAGCGGGAACAGAGCAGGTACATAGCTTTGCAAAGAGCAATTGGATTTGACCGCTACGAAGCCTTTTTTGGTGCCCAAACGTTTGCGCTGTGCGGCGATAACTTCCATGTGGTCCGCGTTGATTTCGGGGATAATCATCGGCACGTCGGGGGTAAAGCGATGCGCGCTATTATTGGAAATTACGGGGCATTCCGCTTTTGCATAGGCGTTTTCCAGTGCACGAATTTCGTCTTTTTTCATATCTACAGCACAGAACACGAAATCCACCAGTGAGGCAACCGTATCCACGTCTTGCGCGTTCATGACCACCATATCCGCATATTTTTCGGGCAGGGGAGTGTCCATAGACCAACGCACACCCACCGCTTCTTTGTAGGTTTTACCCGCAGAGCGGGGGGAAGCGGCAAGGGCCGTTACCGTGAACCACGGATGGTCCTCCAACAAGGTGAGAAAACGCTGACCGACCATACCGGTACAGCCGATAACACCGACGTTAAATTGACGCATGACTAAACATCCTTTCATTTGAAAAGCAAATCACCTGTGCTTTTCGTTGACAAATTTGCGGTTATATAGTACCATAACTTTATGTATGTGTCAAACGCTTTACGACACTTTTTTGATAAAAAAGGACTATTTTCGGAAAGATAGGATTATACTATGCGCAAAAGCGATTTTTATTATGATTTACCCGAAGAATTGATTGCCCAAGAGCCGATTTTTCCGCGAGATGCTTCGCGGTTGTTAACGCTTAATAAAACCACCGGTGCCGTCACCGACGGTACGTTTCGCGATATTCTCGATTGCTTGCAAGCGGGGGACTGTTTGGTGCTCAACGACAGCCGCGTGATGCCCGCTCGCTTATACGGTCACCGTAAAAACACGGGTGCAGCGGTAGAATTGCTGTTGTTAAAGCAACGGGAAAAGGACGTCTGGGAAGTGCTGGCAGGGCCCGGCAAAAAAGCAAAATCCGGCAACGTGTTGGTGTTCGGCGACGGATTGTTGGAAGCCGAAGTGTTGGAGGTTGTCGAGGACGGCAACCGCCTAGTGCGTTTTCGGTATGACGGTGAATTTTTTGCGGTGCTGGACCAAATCGGTCAGATGCCGTTGCCGCATTATATCAAAAAAGAGTTGGAAGATAAAGAACGCTACCAAACGGTATACGCAAAAGAGGTCGGTTCTGCCGCCGCGCCCACGGCGGGATTGCATTTCACACCGGAGTTATTAGAGCAGGTTCGTGCAAAAGGCGTGGACATCGCGTATGTCACCTTGCACGTGGGGCTGGGTACGTTCCGTCCCGTGAAAGCGGATAATATTCTGGACCATAAAATGCACACCGAACATTATGCGTTGTCCCCCGAAAACGCGGAAATCATTAACCGTACCAAAGCATGCGGCGGACGTGTGATTGCGGTAGGCACCACCAGTTGCCGCACGTTGGAAAGCATCGGTATGAAAGATGGTAAAATTAAGGCGGGAGAAGGCTTTACGGATATTTTTATTTATCCCGGTTATACATTTCAAGTGTTGGACGGTCTGTTGACAAACTTCCATCTGCCCGAGAGCACGCTGATTATGTTGGTGAGCGCGTTTGCGGGATATGATGCGACTATGTCTGCTTATCGGCATGCTGTAGAGGAGAAATACCGCTTTTTCAGTTTCGGCGACGCAATGCTCATCCTATAAAGGATGAGCAGGGAAGAAGTAAGAGGTAATAGTGAAGAGGTTAAGGTATGTTTAAAGTTTTGAAAAAACAAGGTGCGGCACGCCGTAGTGAGTTTACCACCTGTCACGGAACAGTACAGTTGCCGGGGTTTATGAATGTGGCGACCTGCGGCGCGATTAAGGGTGCCGTATCCGCCTACGATTTGAAAGATATAAAATGTCAGGTACAACTGTGCAACACCTATCATTTGCATTTGCGTCCGGGTGACCAAACGGTCAAAGAATTGGGCGGTTTGCACGCCTTTACCGGTTGGGACGGGCCTATCTTGACCGACAGTGGCGGGTTTCAGGTGTTTTCGCTGTCAAAGTTGCGCAAAATCAAGGAAGAGGGCGTGTATTTCGCCTCGCATATCGACGGCAGAAAACTGTTTATTGGTCCGGAAGAAAGTATGCGTATCCAGTCGAATTTAGCATCCACCATCGCAATGGCGTTTGATGAATGTGTGGAAAATCCCGCGACCTATGCGTATGCGAAGGCGTCGTGTGAACGTACCACCCGTTGGTTGCACCGTTGCAAAGCGGAAATGGACCGCCTCAATCAATTGCCCGATACCATCAACAAACAGCAAATGCTGTTCGGTATCAATCAAGGATGTACCTTTGATGACCTGCGCATTGCGCATATGAAAGAAATTGCCGAACTGGATTTGGACGGTTATGCTATCGGCGGTTTGGCGGTGGGAGAACCCGCAGAGGATATGTACCGTGTCATTGAAAGTGTGGAGCCGTATATGCCCTCCGATAAACCGCGGTATTTGATGGGTGTCGGTACACCGGAAAATATTCTGGAAGCGGTACATCGCGTGGTGGATTTGTTTGACTGTGTTAT
>JAZOCQ010000231.1:0-1658 GCA_045596565.1 Acutalibacteraceae bacterium | reverse complement strand
TACCGGTAAAGGCAATGACCAGGTGCGTTTTGAATTGGCGCTCAAACATTTTGCTCCCACCATGCCGATTATTGCGCCGTGGAGAGAATGGGATATCAAATCCCGTGAAGAAGAAATCGAGTATGCGGAAGCACACAACATTCCGCTGAAAATTAACAGAGAAACCAATTATTCCAAAGACAAAAACTTGTGGCATCTGTCCCACGAGGGTATGGATTTGGAAGACACCGGCAACGAACCGATGTATGAAAAAGAAGGGTTCCTCGAGATGGGCGTGTCTCCCTTGCAGGCTCCCGACGAGCCCACCTACGTGACCCTCGATTTTGAACAGGGTGTACCGGTGGCGTTGGACGGCGAGAAAATGACCGCTAAACAGATTATCTTGAAACTCAATGAACTCGGCGGCAAGAACGGTATCGGTATCATTGATATCGTGGAAAATCGTTTGGTTGGTATGAAATGCCGCGGTGTGTACGAGACCCCCGGCGGCACCATTCTGTATAAAGCGCATAAAGTTTTGGAAAGCGTGTGCCTGGATAAGATGACCGCTCATGAAAAAGAGCGTTTGGCTATTACCTTTGCGGAACTGGTGTATAACGGTCAGTGGTTCACACCGTTGCGTGAGGCTTTGAGCGCATTCGTGGACAAGACGCAGGAAAAAGTCACCGGCACGGTGAAACTGAAACTGTATAAAGGCAACATGATTAATGCGGGCGTGTGGAGTCCCTATTCGCTGTATAGTGAAGAGATTGCTACTTTTGGTGAGAGCGATTACGACCAGAAGGATTCGGCGGGCTTTATCAACCTCTACGGTCTGCCCATTAAGGTGCAGGCTATGGTGGATGCCAACAACAAATAATATGAACGGGTCCTGCACGAATACACGTGCAGGACTGTTCTGCTTAGAGTACAAGGGTAATCTTACGGAAAGGGCGTTGTAAACGATGGCTAAAATGTGGGCAGGCAGAACCGCCGGTAATACCGACAGTCTGGCGGATGATTTCAATTCTTCCATCCACTTTGACTGTAAAATGTATCGACAGGATATCACCGGCAGTATGGCGCACGCCGCCATGTTGGGCGCAAAACATATCATCACCGAACAAGAAGCGGGGACACTGATTGACGGCTTGGAGACCATTTTGCAGGACTTAGACAATGGCAATTTGCAGTTTGATATGTCTTGCGAGGATATTCATATGTTTGTTGAACAGGAACTCACCGCTCGTTTGGGTGACGTGGGCAAGAAATTGCATACCGCTCGCAGTCGAAACGACCAGGTGGCGTTGGATGTGCGGATGTATTTGCGGGATGAAACTGCTGCGATTATGGAAGACGTGCGTGCGCTCATTGAGGCTGTTACCGAAAAAGCTTTGCAGCATAAAGCCGCTATTTTACCGGGATACACCCACCTGCAACGTGCGCAGCCCATCACGTTCGGGCATCATTTGATGGCGTATGCGATGATGCTGCTCAGAGATTTGGACCGTTTGCAAGATTGCGTCAAACGCATGAACGTATCGCCTATCGGCAGTTGCGCTTTGGCGGGTACGACGTATGATACCGACCGCATATTTGAGGCACAACAACTCGGGTTTGACGACGTATGCCGCAACAGCATCGACGGCGTTTCTGACCGTGATTTTTGCGTGGAATTG
>JAZOCQ010000230.1:0-6673 GCA_045596565.1 Acutalibacteraceae bacterium | reverse complement strand
CAAGATTGTATCGGCAAGGGTAAATCGGTGCAACAAGGCGGCGCTATTTACAATTTCACCGGCCCGCAAGGTTTCGGTATTGCGAATATGGCGGATGCGCTGCTTGCGATTCGTGCGCTGGTGTACGAACAGAAGAAATATACGCTCGAACAGTTTGCGCAGGCGTTGCGTGATAACTACGGCGAGCCGATGTCTGACCTGCTCAGCCAGCAACTCACCACTCGTGTGGCAACTGAGTTGGCGGCACAAGGTAAAGTTATCGGCAATAAGGAAATCGCGGAGATTTATGCCAAAATCAAACATAACGAGCTGTCTGCAGACCGTAAAAAGTTCTATGACCAAATGCGTGAGGACATTGATGCGCTGCCCAAATTCGGTAACGATATCATAGACGTAGATATGTTCGCGCGCGATGTCGCGTATACATACACTAAACCGCTTGAACAGTATAAAAACCCCAGAGGCGGCGTATTCCACGCGGGTCTGTATCCTGTTTCCGCCAACGTACCGTTGGGTGCGCAGACAGGTGCAACTCCCGATGGCAGATTGGCGGGTACACCGGTGGCGGACGGCGTTTCTCCTGTCGCCGGCAAAGACGTCAACGGTCCCACCGCTTCCTGTAACTCGGTTGCGCGACTGGACCACTTTATCGCTTCCAACGGTACGTTGTTCAACATGAAATTCCATCCCAGCGCCCTTAAAGGTCGCAGTGGTTTGGAAGGTTTTGCTACAATGGTAGTGGGCTACTTCGCACAGAAAGGTATGCACGTGCAGTTCAACGTTGTCAGCCGTGAAACCTTGATTGAGGCGCAGAAAAATCCTGACCAGTATCGTTCTTTGGTGGTGCGCGTGGCGGGTTACAGTGCATTGTTCACCACCTTGTCCCGCTCTTTGCAGGACGATATCATTAACCGTACCGAGCAGGGCGGATTTTAAGGAAAAAGTATGCAAGATTATATGAATACGCAGGGGAGAATTTTTGACATCCAAAAATTCTCAGTGCATGACGGTCCGGGCGTACGCACGATTGTGTTTTTAAAAGGTTGTGTGTTGCGTTGCAGATGGTGTTGCAACCCTGAATCACAGCACTATAAAATTGAAGAAATGGAACTGGGTGGCAAGAAAAAGACTATGGGCCGAGACGTCACTGTTCGCGAGGTAATGGATGAGGTTGTGAAAGACAGCGTCTACTACCGTTCTTCGGGTGGCGGGCTCACTTTGTCGGGCGGCGAATGTCTTTGCCAACCGGAGTTTGCGGCAGCGTTGTTACGTGCGGCGCACGACTACGGTTTTACCACCGCTATTGAGTCCACTGGTTGCGCTTCGGCTGACACCATTCGACAGTTGTTGCCGCATCTTGATTACTATCTAATGGATATCAAGCATATCGATGGCGCGAAACATAAAGCGTTTACAGGCAAAGACAATGCGCTGATTTTGGAAAACGCCCGTATGATTGCAAAAGAAGCCAAACATCTGACGGTGCGTGTGCCGGTTATTCCCACTTTCAATGATACGCCGGAAGAAATCGCCGCCATTGCGGCATTTGCGGCGGATATCAACCCGGGCGGGGAACTGCATTTGTTACCGTATCACAAGTTTGGTACCGACAAGTATAAAGGGCTTGGCAGAGAATATACCTTACCGGATATTGAACCGCCGAGCAACGAAAAAATGGAATTGCTGAAACAGATAGCCGAAAAATTCGGTTTACGCGTAAAGATAGGAGGTTAAAGCCGATGAATATGAATTTTGATATGCCGCTCACCGACGGAAAAGCGCGCATTATTCAGGAATTGGTTCCCGGTAAACAGATTACACTGGCACACGTGATTGCCAATCCTGACCCGATACTGTATACCAAACTCGGTTTGAACCCCGCAGGTGATTACAGCAGTACGGCTATCGGTATTATTACTGTCAGCCCCGCCGAAACCGCCATTATTTGCGGCGATATTGCCACCAAAGCGTCCGGTGCAGAACTGGGCTTTGTAGATAGATTTAGTGGTACGCTGATTGTCACCGGCACGGTGTCGCAGGTTAGTGAAGCAGTAGCGGCAGTGCTGGCTTACGTCTCTGACGTGCTCGGCTTCACGGTTTGTCCGATAACCAAAACATGAGCAACAAGGTGATTTTTGTTGGTAGGTCGGGTGCAGGGAAGACTACCTTAACACAAGCACTGCACGATGAACCGATACATTATGTGAAAACCCAGGAAATCAAACGCGACCAATTGATTTTCGATACCCCCGGCGAATACATACAAAGCCGTCATTTTGGTCATGCGATAGCACTGTACGCGTACGAGAGCGATATTGTGTGTTTGTTGTTATCTGCTACCGAGCCGTATTCGTTATACAGCCCCGGTATCGTTTCGATGGCAAACCGCCCCGTAGTAGGTGTTGTCACACAAATTGATGCGCCCGACGCAAACGTGGAGCAGGCAAAAAGGTGGCTGGAACTCACCGGTTGTCAAAAGATTTTTTGTATCAGTTCGGTGACCCGAGAGGGGATAGAGGAACTGCGCGATTTTCTCACAAATTACGATACGCGCGCTTTTTATGAGAAAAACGGTTTTTGACCTTCAAAACCACATTTTTTCATGTTGTTTTTAGCAAATCACAGAAAAAACCAAATAAAATACAACAGAAACTACGATTTTTTGGAGATTTTTTGTTGACTTTTGTGGTTTTTTGTGATATGCTTAATGCATAAAAGGTATATATTTAAAAAATACATAAAAAAGGAGCAAGAAACATGGTATCTGAGTACGAAATCAAAAAACAAATTTGCGAAATCGGTAAACGTATTTACGACAAAGGTATGGTCGCTTCCAACGACGGTAACATTTCCGTTAAGTTGAACGACAATGAATTCCTTTGCACTCCCACCGGCGTGAGCAAAGGCTTCATGACTCCCGAGTACATTTGTAAAGTGGACGCGGAAGGCAATGTGATTCAAGCTAACAAAGGCTTCCGTCCTTCTTCTGAAATCAAAATGCACATGCGTGTGTATAAGAATCGCCCCGACGTGAATGCAGTGGTGCATGCGCATCCGTTGTATGCGACCGGCTTCGCGATTGCGGGTATCCCGCTGACCCAGCCGATTATGCCGGAAGCGGTTATCGCTTTGGGTTGCGTACCGATTGCAGAATACGGCACTCCCTCTACCAACGAAATTCCGGATGCGGTGGAGAAATATCTGCAATCCTTTGATGCTGTGTTGCTGGAAAACCACGGCGCGCTGACCTTCTCGGATTCCTTGCTGAATGCATATCACAAAATGGAATCTGTTGAGTTCTATGCTCGTTTGCTGTACATCTCCAAGCAACTCGGCGGCCCCAATGAGTTGTCGGAATCTCAGGTGCAGCGTTTGTATGAAATCCGCAGACAGTTCGGTATGAAAGGTAAGCATCCCGCTGACCTGTGCCCGAATGCGAAACAGGGCAAACCCAGCTGCCATGGTTGCGGCGGTAGCTGCAACGGTTCTTGCAACCACTCCGCGGGCGATGATTTGGTCGCTGAAATCACCAAAAAGGTGATGCAACAACTGGGCAAATAAGCTGCAAAGGAGTGCTTGTTTTGAACCAGAACGATGTTGCGGGATTGGTAAAAACCATCATCGATAATCTGCCTGCTGACAGCGTGAAACTGGCACAGGCGAATGCATTGATTGATGCCGTGATGGAAAAGGCGGCGCAAATGGGCGTGAAAGCAGTGGTTGCGGTGGCAAATAAACACGCAAACCCTGTTGCGGTGCAATGCACGGACGATTCTTACATTGCAAGTTACGATATTGCGCTGAACAAGGCGTACACCGTGACAGCACTGAAAATGCCTACGACTGATTTGAAAAAACTTGCCGCACCGGGCGGCTCGCTGTATGGTATTCAGTTCACTACTCCCTCTAAAATCGTGATTTTCGGCGGCGGTGTTCCGTTGTACGATAAGAACGGCAGATTAATGGGCGGACTGGGTGTCAGCGGCGGCAGCGAAGAGCAGGACACTGCTCTCGCGGAGTTCGGTGGCAAATGGTTTACAGAACATCTATAATGCAGAAAGGAAGAATTTAAGCTATGAATACTGCTGACATTGAAAAAATCGTAAAGCAGGTCATCGGTGAGATGCAGGGCAGCGTTGTCGCTTCCGCTCCCGCTAAATCGGCGGGCGGTGCGGTTCCCAAGACTGCGCGTGTTGCAATGCTGACCGCTCTGGAAAAGTTTGAGCTCAAGGAATATCCCATTCCGGCGCTCGGCGACGATGACATTCTCGTGAAAGTGGAAGGCTGCGGCGTCTGCGGCACCGATGCTCATGAGTATAAAAGAGACCCGTTTGGCTTGATTCCGGTTGTACTCGGTCACGAAGGTACCGGTGAAATCGTTGCCATGGGTAAAAATGTGAAGAAAGACAGTGCGGGCAAACCCCTCGCCATCGGCGATAAAGTTGTTACCTGCATGATTTTCAAAGATAATCCTGACATCACGATGTTTGACCTCAATAAACAGAACGTGGGTGGCGGCGACGTTATCGGTCTTGTGCTGGATGATGACGTGCACTTCAATGGCTGGTTTGCGGATTACTTGGTTATCCGCGGCGGTTCTACCGTGTTTAACGTCAGCGATTTGAACCTCGATATGCGTATTCTGATTGAACCGGCTGCGGTTTTGATTCACGCTGTTGAGCGTGCAAAGACCACCGGTATCCTGCGTTTCAACAGCCGTGTAGCGGTGCAGGGTTGCGGTCCCATCGGTTTGTTGTGTATCGCTGTTCTGCGTACCATGGGTATTGAGAACATCGTTGCCATTGACGGTGAAGACAAACGTTTGAGCTTTGCTAAGGAAATGGGCGCTACCGCTGTGGTCAACTTCAAAAACTATAAAGGTGTTGAAGAATTGGCTAAAGGTGTCGAGAGCGCATTTGGCGGCTATCTCGCTGACTTTGCGTTCCAGTGCACCGGTTCTCCCATCGCGCATGCGAATATCTACAAATTTATTCGTAACGGCGGCGGTTTGTGCGAACTCGGCTTCTTCGTCAACGGCGGTGACGCTTCTATCAATCCCCACTTTGATATTTGCGCTAAGGAAATCACTACCGTTGGTTCTTGGGTTTACACCCTGCGCGATTACGCAACTACCTTTGATTTCCTCAAACGTGCGAAAGGCATTGGCCTGCCGCTCGAGAAATTGATTACACACCGTTATCCGCTTGATAAAATCAACGATGCTTTGGAGACCAACCTCTCCATGCAGGGCTTGAAGATAGCGATTATTAATGAGTAAGGGTGATGCACATGGGAAAAGCAGTTGGCATCATTGAGGTTTACGGCTTGGTGGCGGCGTTTGTCGCTTGCGATGCGGGCTGTAAAGCTGCAAATGTAACGGTGGAAGATTTCGGTAAAAACAAACCCGGCAACCCCGACCAACTGGCGGTTCCGCTGATTGTGGCGGTGAAGTTCCGCGGCAGTGTTTCGGCGGTTGAAGCGGCGATTGAAGCGGCAGAAGCGGCGGCAAACGGCGTTTCGGGTGTTGTGACAAAGCATATTATTCCGAATGTCGAAGATGGCACGGAAAAAATGCTCAAATTAAATGCGTTTGATAAAAATTAAATTAATAGAGTAATGGAGGAAAAGAAAATGGCTTTAGAAGCATTAGGTATGGTAGAAACCAGAGGTTTGGTGGCGGCAATCGAGGCTGCTGATGCAATGGTCAAATCCGCTGAGGTGGAACTCATCGGTACTGAGAAAATCGGTTCTGGTCTTGTGTCCGTTATGGTACGTGGTGATGTGGGCGCAGTGAAAGCGGCTACCGAATCCGGTTCTGCGGCGGCTTCCAAACTCGGCGAGTTGGTTGCGGTGCATGTTATCCCCAGACCTCATGCTGATGTAGAGAAAATCTTACCGAAACTGTAATTGAGGAAGTTTTTTAAATGAAATCGTTAGGATTTATAGAGGTTGAGAGTGTTGCGGCTGCCGTGGATTGTTTAGATATCATGTGCAAAGCGGCCAGCGTGGACCTCGTGACCTGGGAAAGAAAATTAGGCGGTCGTTTGGTAACTGTTGTTGTGGAAGGCCAGCTTTCTGCCGTGAGTGCGGCAGTAGATGCCACCGACAGCGCGATTATCAAACCGTGCGCCAAAGCGGTGATTGCCAGCCCCCATAGTGAGACCGAGCGTATGGTATTGCTCAGTGCATCCCGCTTAAAAAATAATATTGGCTTTGAAAGGTGAGTTGTATGGAAAATACAAGCAATGCTCCCAAGCAGAGCACAACCTCTCGCACCAACAGCGGTGCGAAAAAAACAACCCCCGCTAACAATAACAAACCGCCGGTAGCACCGGTGGCGAAGGAGGAAAAGAAAATGGCATTAGAAGCATTGGGTATGGTGGAAACCAGAGGTTTGGTGGCAGCAATTGAAGCCGCTGACGCGATGGTGAAAGCTGCGAATGTCGAACTTATCGGTACTGAAAAAATCGGTTCCGGCCTCGTGTCCGTCATGGTGCGCGGTGACGTGGGCGCTGTGAAAGCGGCTACCGAATCCGGTTCTGCGGCGGCTTCCAAACTCGGCGAGCTGGTAGCTGTGCACGTTATCCCGAGACCGCACGGCGACGTCGAGAAAATTTTGCCGAAACTGAAATAATCTATCTTAAAGTTTTTACATTAGGAGGAAAAGAAAATG
>JAZOCQ010000229.1:0-2342 GCA_045596565.1 Acutalibacteraceae bacterium | reverse complement strand
CCTTTTTCTTGCAACCGTTCGGCAATCGCATCCAGTATCTGTTCACTGTCAGCACGCACGGTATGGTAATGATACCCGCCGGTGATGTTCATCAACTCAGTCGATTGCCCGCTGCGCACGCCCTCGATAAACTGCTCAACCTGCAACCGCGAGAATATATGCAGTTTGGCAACTACTTTGCCGTACACCTTATGCCACACGAACACGTCCACTACCGTACCGCCAAGGTCCACGATGGTTTGCAGTTCATCTTGCGTTTGGGCGGTGGTGTGATGCATTTTAAATACCCGTTCGGCATACGGTGCCGCTTGTATCACGTAACCGTCGTGGGTGGATAAAATATCATACCCCGCCGCTTTGAGTACCGCAATATCCTGCACGATGCTCTGCCGAGATACACCGCACGCACCCGCAAGATATGTCCCTGACAGCGGCTTTTCCGCCGCCGCCAGCAATGCCGCTATCTGCTTTCTTCTCCGTTCGGATTTCACGGAAAAGCCTCCTTTCTGCAACCGCACGTCTTACACAGCGTGCAAATTTTTCAGTGACAAATCAAGAATGGGTGCGGAATGGGTCAGTGCACCACTGGAAATGTAATCCACGCCGATATCCACCAAACGAGCAATATTCTCTTTGGTGACGTTACCGCTACATTCGGTTTCGGCTTTGCCCGCACACAGGGAGACCGCCGTTTTCATATCCTCTACACTCATATTGTCCAGCATAATAATATCTGCACCCGCATCCAACGCCTCTTTGAGCATATCGAGATTTTCTACCTCAATCTCGATTTTGCGCACGAACGGCGCATACGCTTTCGCCATTTGCACCGCTTGTTTCACACCGCCTGCGGCGCCGATATGGTTGTCTTTGAGCAACACGCCGTCGCTCAAATTGAAACGGTGGTTATACCCGCCGCCCACTTTCACGGCATATTTCTCGAACACACGCATGTTCGGGGTGGTTTTGCGGGTATCCAGCAATTTGGTTTTGGTGCCCGCCAGCAATAAGGAAACCGCACGCGTGTAGGTCGCGATACCACTCATGCGTTGCAGGTAGTTAAGCGCGGTGCGTTCGCCCGACAGCAACACGCGGATGTCCCCGCGCACCACACCGATTTTTTGACCGCTTTTCACGGTATCACCGTCTTGGCAGAAAAATTCCACCGTCACCTTGTCGTCCAACAATTTGAACACTCGTTCAAAAACACTAAGCCCCGCAATCACGCCGTCCTCTTTGCAAATGAGGTCCACTTCGCCCGCTTGGGCGGTGGGCATCACGGCGTTGGTGGTGATATCTTCGCTGGTAATATCTTCTTTGAGCGCGGACAAAATCATATCATCCACGTTCATTTTCATGGTGATGGTATTCATCCCTTGTTTCTCCTTTTCTATCGCCGCTTGCACGGCGTCTTTATACTGCTGTTCAAAATTTTCATACTGTGTCACATCTATTTTAGGGGTGAACGGCGGCAAAGGGGTACTCGCTTTCGCGATGTCAGCGGCGGCACAGCCCGCAAACACCAAACTTTCAAGTAGTGAATTGCTCGCCAACCGATTTTTGCCGTGCACACCATTGCAGGCGGTTTCCCCCACCGCATACAAACGTTTCATAGACGTTCTGCCGTTTACATCAATCGCAATGCCACCCATAAAATAGTGTTGGGCGGGGACAACGGGGATACTTTCTTTGGTGATGTCGTAACCCGCTTGCAAACAACGACCGTAAATCGTGGGGAAATGCGATTTGATTTCTGTTTCGGGGATTGCTTTTAATGACAACCACACGCACGGTGTGTTATCCTTTTTCATTTGCTCAAAAATGGCGTTTGCGACCACGTCGCGCGGCTGCAGTTCGTCCACGAACCGCTTGCCCGCGGCATTGAGCAGCACCGCGCCCTCACCGCGCACCGATTCGGAAATGAGAAACTCTCTGCCCCGCTGTTCGGTATACAGTGTGGTGGGGTGAATTTGGACATAATCCATATCCCGCAAGGCAATGCCGTGTTTTAACGCAATCGCCAGTGCATCGCCTGTCAGGTGCGGGTAATTAGTAGAATGGGTAAACAGCCCGCCGATACCACCCGTTGCAAACACCGTTTGGTCGGCAACGATGGTGTCAAATCTGCCGTCCTGCATTTTACACACCACGCCGCCGCAACCGTCAGCGGTGGGCAAAATATCCACCACCGTACAATGTTCTATCACCGTGATATTGTCCTGCGCATATACGGCTTTCAGTAATTTTGAGGTGATTTCCTCACCCGTGCGATCGGCGCGGAATAAAATGCGGGGTTTGGAGTGTGCACCCTCGCGGGTGTAGGCAAACGCCTCTCCCTGCTT
>JAZOCQ010000228.1:0-2562 GCA_045596565.1 Acutalibacteraceae bacterium | reverse complement strand
TGTGTGGTGAAACAGGTGATGGTGCAAGAGGGCGCACGGGTAAAAAAGGGGGATATACTGTTCAGTGTGGATAAAACCGCTACCTTGACAGCACTGGCGGATGGGGATGGTGCCGCGGCGGTGCATGCCGCTTTGCAGGATGCCGTTGTAACCGAGGTGACCGCTCCTTGTGACGGCATTTTACGAGATTTCACAGCACAAGAGGGGAGCGTTTTGAGTGGCGCGAAAGCGTGTGGGGTGATAACAGCGGAGGAACCCGTGCAAATTCGCCTGTCCGTTTCGGAACGCTATATTTCTCACGTACAGGTAGGACAAAAGGTGAAGGTCTCCGGCGCTGGGTTCTCCAAAGCCGTTTACGAAGGGTATATACGTGAAATCGCATCGGTTGCGAAGCAAGAGACGCGCGGCTCATCTTCACAAACGGTGGTGGAAGCGGTGGTGGGTATGTGTGCGGGGGAAACGGATGAATCGTTGCGAGTGGGGTTGACGGCAAAGGGTGCAATTGTTGTTTCAACGGTGGACGCAGGGTTCGTTTTGCCGTATGATGCTGTGTTGGCAGATGAGGAAAATCGGGAGTTTGTGTATGTGTTAGAGGAAAATACCGCTGTTAAACGGATGATTACACCAATAGCGGAGTTAGGAAACGGCTATTTGGTCACCGACGGTTTTCAAAACGGCGACCGTTTGATTTTGGAGCCGGATAAGGTGGAAAAAGACGGTGTGTATACTGCAAAGGAGGCGGCAGATGCTTGAAAGGATTCGTATGACGGTCAATCATTTGCGGAGAAAGCGGTTGCGTACATTGTTGACGGTGGCGGGGATAGCGGTTGGCACGTTACTCATTTCGCTGGTATCCTTTTTGGGTGATGCGGGCAAAACGGTGGTAGGCAATGAACTTAAAAGTATGGGGTTGGATGGCATATCCATTTCCTCAGACACCGAAAATGCGCTGACGCTGGATACGTTAGATGTGGTGCGCGCGGCAAGGCAGGTGGAAGCCGCCATGCCGTTATCTATTTTCTTTACCGCTGCCACCGGCGGACGGTTTGATGGCGAGATTATGGCGTGCGGGATTGATGCGGGTGCGGACCAGGTCATTTCTCTGCAAGAGTTGCACGGCAGATTGCTGTCTGCGGGTGATGTTAATGGCGGTGCGGCGGTGTGCGTTGTAGATGAGGCGATTGCAAAACAAGCGTATGGACGGGAAAACGTGGTTGGCAAGACGCTTTTGGTGCGTTTTGGTGACCGTGAGGAAAGTTTTAAAATTATCGGCGTATCCAAAGCAGGAAGCAGTGTTTTACAAAATGTTGCGGGATATATCCCGCCGATGGTGTATCTGCCGTATACCACGTTACAGGCTTTGACCGGGGATGAGAGTTTTGACCAGATAGCGGTGCGCGTGCGGGACGGCGATGATTTAGAAAACGCCCGCAGTGTACTTGCGCGATTGCTGTCTCACGCAGACACAAAAGGTGCCGATTTCGTGTTGGAAAATTTAGCCTCACAACGCGAAAAATTAAACGGTCTGATGGATATTATCCGCCTTGTTTTGCAAATTATCAGTGCGGTATCGCTGCTGGTGGCGGGCATGAGTATTATGACCATTATGCTTGTATCGGTACACGAGCGTACTTCTGAAATCGGCATTAAAAAAGCTATCGGTGCGGGTAAAGGGAGTATTATGGCGGAATTTATGATAGAAGCAATTTTGCTGACACTGGCGGGTAGCTTTTGCGGTGTTGCATTGGCGGTATTTGCGGCGGGTATCGGCAGTTTGCTTTCGGGGATTTCCATTACCGTGTCGGTGCTGACAATTTTGGGTGTAGTCGCTTTTTCGGTCGTTTTGGGCATTATTTTTGGGGTGTATCCCGCCAAAAAGGCTGCTGATTTGCCGCCTGCGCAAGCTTTGCGTGGGGCGGAATAATACGTGAAAATTGTAGTTTTTTCCGTAAAAAATTCTATTTGCTTTTTTCAATATATTGTGTTATACTAGTAGCGCCTGTAAAATATATATGGGAAGCGAGGTGGAGAAATGGAAAAATTTCTGGTTGTCGGCGGCAATCGTTTGCACGGCGAAGTGGAAATCAGCGGCGCAAAAAACGCGGCGGTGGCAATTTTGCCCGCGGTCGTTTTGGCGGAAGGTGTATGCCGCATTGAGAATTTGCCGAACATCAGCGACGTGTCACTGTCACTTGAAATTTTAGAAGCGCTGGGCGCAACGGTACAACGCGTGGACCGCTCTACCGTAGTGATTGACCCGCGTACCATTTCTTCACATAGTGTTCCCACTGAACTTGCACGCCATATGCGCGCTTCGTATTATTTTATCGGTGCTCTGCTGGGTCGCTTTGGTGTGTCTTGTGTGCCGATGCCGGGTGGTTGCAATTTTGGTGTGCGTCCGATAGATTTGCATCTAAAAGGTTTTGCCGCACTGGGCGCGGATGTTGCGCAGATGGAGCAGGCAATGATTGAGGTGTCTGCCCAAAAACTTATTGGTAATTCTATCTATTTGGATAAAGTTTCGGTCGGTGCGACCATGAATATTATGTTGGCGGCGGTTAA
>JAZOCQ010000227.1:0-5438 GCA_045596565.1 Acutalibacteraceae bacterium | reverse complement strand
ATTGTCAATAAATTGCGCGGTACATTTACCTGCGTCGCTGTCAAAGCCCCAGGCTTTGGCGACCGTCGTAAGGAAATGTTGCAGGATATTGCGATTCTGACCGGTGGTCAAGTGATTTCTGATGAATTGGGTCTTGATTTGAAAGAAACCACACTGGATATGTTGGGTCGTGCCCGTCAAATCAAGGTGCAAAAAGAGAATACCGTTATCGTAGAGGGTGCGGGAGATGTTGATGCTATCAAAGCACGTGTGGCGCAAATCCGTAACCAAATCGAAACCACTACCTCTGACTTTGACCGCGAGAAACTGCAAGAGCGTTTGGCAAAACTTGCCGGCGGCGTTGCGGTGATTAAAGTCGGTGCCGCTACCGAAGTGGAAATGAAAGAAAAGAAACTGCGCATTGAAGACGCTTTGGCAGCTACAAAAGCGGCTGTGGAAGAAGGATTGGTCGCCGGTGGCGGTGTGGCGCTTGTCAATGCTTCCGATGCGTTGTTGCCGTTGCTTGAGCAGTATGAAGGCGACGAGAAAACCGGTATCAAAATCGTGCTCAAAGGTATCGAAGAGCCGGTGCGTCAGATTGCTGTCAATGCAGGCTTGGAAGGCAGTGTCATTATCGACAAAATCCGTTCTTCCGGTAAAGTCAATTTTGGCTTTGACTTTGCAAGTGAAACGTATGTGGATATGTTTGCGGCGGGTATTGTCGACCCCACAAAGGTGACGCGTTCCGCTTTGCAAAATGCCGCTTCCGTTGCTTCTATGGTACTCACCACTGAGTCCTTGGTCGCTGACAAGAAAGAGCCTGTGCCGCCCGCAGCCGCTCCTGCCGGCATGGACGGTATGTATTAATCTGCAAAACGCAAACGGCTGTTCCCGTTAAGGGAACAGCCGTTATTTTTATTTAATTTCATCTGCGTAGCATTCGCCGTTTTCGGCTTTGTTGATATAAGCGGAAATAATGGTACCCACCGCGGCATTTGTTTTGACATATACGCCGATATATGTGGGGGTGTATCCAAAGACGGAGCCGTCAGATTGTTGTGTTTCCAGTAACACTTCTTGCGTGGTGTTTACAAGACATTGTGCAAACTGTTGTTGCAAATCTTTGCAAACCGCTTGCGCTGTTTTGCTGCGCTCGGCTTTGACTTTGTTTGGTATTTGATCAGCTGCTTTTGCCGCGGGCGTGCCCGGACGGCGGGAATAGGAGAAAATGTGTACCCGCGTCAATTCGGCTTTTTTGACAAAATCCAGCGATTGCGTAAACTCTTCATCGGTTTCCCCGGGGAAACCTACCATAAAATCGGTGGTGATGGCACAATGGGGGAAACGCGCGCGTAAATTAGCACAAATGGCGGCGTATTCCTCTGTGGTATACTGACGGCGCATACGTTTTAGGGTGGCGTTGCAACCGCTTTGTAAGGCGAGATGGAATTGTGGGCAAAGTTTTTTCTGTGCTGCCAAACGGTCTAAAATGGACGGTGTGAGGTGGTCCGGTTCTATCGAACCCAATCGTACACGTTCAATACCGTCTACGTGGCACACCGTTTCCACGGCATCTGCGATGTTGAGATTGCAATCCTGACCGTATGCCGTCAGATTGATGCCTACGAGTACGATTTCTTTGTATCCTTTTTCGGCCAAAGCGGTGACTTCCGTCTCGATATCCGAGGGTGTGCGGGAACGCACACGGCCGCGGGCATAGGGGATGATACAGTAACTACAAAAGCGGTTACATCCGTCTTCGATTTTAACAAAAGCGCGAGTATGTTCCTCAAATGACGAGATGGGACACTCTTCGTATGCCTTATCGTGGGCGGGGATATCTATAATGCGTTGGCGGGAACGAAGAAAACGTTCAATATAGTTGTAAATTTGTCGTCTGGCAGCATTTCCTAACACGATATCGGCGTTTTGGAGCGCGGTGGCTTCTTCTGGAAAGGCTTGCGGCATACATCCGGTGACGGCAATCACGGCGGTAGGGTGTTCACGGCGCGCACGATTGAGTAATTGTCGCAATTTACGGTCGGATTCTGCGGTGACGGTACAAGAGTTTATAATGATAATATCTACGTTTTCGCTATGACCGCACACCGATTCATCTGTTTGAAAACCGTGCGCGGACAGAATATCGCGCATCGCTTGGGTTTCATATTGATTAACTTTGCACCCTAATGTATAAAAACAGGCATTCATTTTCTGCTTTTTCTTCCTTTGTTGGTAAAAATACGATTAATGCAAAGTTGAGTATACCATTAAATACAAAGATTCGTCAATGGAAAATATACAGCATCATGAGAGGCTTTTCGTTGACAACAAAGGGGGAAATGTTGTATACTTTGATATATTATGGGTATTTATGTAATTTTTTTAGACAGGGGTGTGGATAATGCCTATTAAGAGAAGTCGTCATATACGAAAACGCCGTCGTTCCAACAATAGCTTTTTAAAAGTTTTGCTCATTATTTTGGCGCTTGCTTTGTTGACGGGGATATTCTTTTTGGCGCGTGCTGTGTATCAAAAACAGCGTTCGTCTGCTTTATCAGCGCCTACTGACAACGTGACCGATGCGGTTGTGCAACCCGCTGCGGCTTCAACGGTGAAACCCAGTGGTTTTGCGGCATCGGAAGGTTGGTTTTTACACAACCAATGCGCGTATTACGGAACTGCAGACGGCAGTGTATATACAGGCGAATATACCATTGATGGAAAAGTGTATGTGTTTTCCGAAGATGGCAAATTACAAAACGGTTGGATACAAACAGGGAATTTGCGTTATCATTTTAAAGAAGGGGTAATGTCCAAGGGTACCACCGAAATTGACGGCAAGACTTGTTATCTCAATTCTGACGGCAGTATGTTTGTCGGTTGGTATGATGCCGCTAATGGGTACCGCTTGTATTATGATATCGAAACAGGCGTTGCGTTTGTAGGCTGGCACGAAATTGACGGTAAACACTATTGCTTTGATGCGGCGGGTTTTCTGTATACGGATACCACCGCGGATGGTGTTTGGGTAGACAGCACCGGCGCCGCAAATGAGCAAGAATATCAGCGTTTGGTCGCAAATGCGCCTACCACTGCGCAAACTGCTGTTAAAACCACCGGTGCTAACACGGTGGATATGAACGTTTTAAACAATAAATTAGATGCTATTCTCAATAAGTATGGACGTACCCCGCGGAACATTTATGATTATGTCCACGACAACTACACCTATAAACATGCCGCAGAAGGCAGTATTGAGGAAAATGCGCTCTACTTGTTGGAAAACGGCACCGGCAGTTGTTATCATTTTGCGTCGTTGACGTACATGCTGTTTGTTCGTGCCGGTTACGAAACTCGTTATATTACAGGATTAGGATGGCAAAACCATACCTATCATTGCTGGATTATGGCAAATTTTGACGGCGGTTGGTATTTTGTCGATTCACTGTATGTGCGTTCCGCAAAACTGACTGCTGCGGATTTAAAACGCATTGGATATGAATGGGATGAAAGCGCATATCCGTCTTGAGATGGGGGATAGCATGAAACGGCTTTTTTCAGTTTTCTTGGTTTGCTTGTTGCTGTTTGGGTTAACCGCTTGCGGGCCTAATCACAACACGGTAACACCTACCACTACTTCGACCACCATTCCAACAACTGCAACAACCACTTCAATGATCGACGCGCTGGGCATTTTGCACGAAAATGTGCACCTTACCGGTAAGATCGCTACCGATTTTGAATTACCGCTAAATGGTGCAACCGGTTTTGCATCTTATCCGATAGATATGTATGCTTTTACTGACGGTACGACTGTGATATGTACCTTACAACCGGGAGATGCCTTTACGGTACTTGCGGAGCAGGACACGCGTTGGCTTGTCGTTTTGGAGAATGGCACAAAAGGGTTTGTCGCGTATGACACTTGTTATCTCAATATCCCTGATGTAGTACCGTCTGCGGTAATTGCCTATACTAATTCCACTGCTTCTGCTTTTGTTTCGTCCGGTGTGGATATCCCTACCATTACCGGTGAAAAGTTATATGAATCTTCTTACTATAACCCCCGCTTTGGAGAAAACAAACATATCGTGGCGGCTAATTATGCAATGGTCAAAAAAATTTATGCCGCGCAAAAGGCAGCACTTGCCAAAGGGTATACATTGGTTATCAACGAAACGTTCCGTCCGATGGATGTGCAATTGCAGATTTCGGCACAACTCGCAAAATTGCGGGAAAGCAACTCGATTGTACGAGAAAATATTGATAAAAGCCCTTGGGGGATAGGTTGGTTTATTGCGAACCGCCCCTCTACGCATCAAATGGGATGTGCCATGGATGTTTCGCTTGCCAAGGTGGAAACTGTCACACGAAAAATGTGTAGCGAATATATCTATGATGCTGTCACGGCGTATACGCCGTGCGATATGCCCAGTGCGATGCACGAGTTGAGCACAGCGGCGGTATCATTGGAAAAACCGGTCAATTCCATGTCCAAAACGGCGTGGAAAACGGTCAATCCCGCAAGCAGTATGACGCAGTATGCGCTGTTGCTGCGACAGTTTTGTACCGATGCGGGAATGTCACCGCTTGCGTCTGAATGGTGGCATTTCAATGACCTTGATGTGAAAGAACAAATCGGGAACCGCTATGTTACCGATACGTTTTATCTGGACACCTGTTTGAGTCAATTACCGAATTAAAGGAAGTACAGTATATGGTTTTCAGTTCTGTCCCGTTTTTGTTTTTTCTGTTTGCGGGTATATTGTTCTTATATTGGATATTGCGTAACCATCTTGCACGCAATATCCTATTGCTGGTCGCCAGTTTATTGTTTTACGCATGGGGTGAACCGGTATATATTCTGTTACTGATTTTTTCGGTATTTTTTAATTGGTTGATAGCGCGTTTAATGTCCGTAAAAGAAACCCGTGCAAAAGCATTACTGGTAGTGGCGGTGTTGTTCAACATCGGGCTGTTGGTGGTATATAAATATAGCGGATTTCTGGTGGAAACGGTCAACGGTTTACTGTCACTGCATTTACCCGTTCCGTCTATCCGACTACCGATTGGTATTTCTTTTTTCACCTTTCAAGCGCTATCGTATGTGATTGACGTATACAGGGACCGTACAATCGTACAAAAGAACTTTTTCAATTTACTGCTGTACGTTTCATTTTTTCCGCAATTAATCGCGGGACCTATCGTCAAATACCACGATATCAGTTTGCAATTAGAACAACGTCGCTTTGATATGGACGGTTTTGTCAGCGGCATGAAACGCTTTTTGTACGGACTGGGCAAAAAAGTGTTATTGTCCAATACGCTGGCAATTGTCGTTGATACCGCCTTTTCACAACCCGCAGACACCTTGTCTGCACCGCTTGCGTGGCTTGCAGCACTGGCGTATATGTTGCAGATTTACTATGATTTCAGCGGATACAGCGATATGGCAA
>JAZOCQ010000226.1:0-1756 GCA_045596565.1 Acutalibacteraceae bacterium | reverse complement strand
CCAATAAGGTTAGGCATAAAAAATACGGTGCGGTACACGTTTCTGCCGGGGATGCGGCGGGTCAACGCGTACGCGATAAAAAATGCCGCCACGTTGATAATTGCCACCGCACACACCGAAAATATCACCGTAAACAGTAGCGATTGCCAGAAATTGTACTGCCCCGAAAGCAGTACCCGCTCGTAATTGTCCAGACCCACGAAAGAAAACTTTTCGAGCGTTTGAAATTCACAAAACGAAAAGAACACCCCATACAAAAACGGGATAATAAAACTCAACGTAAACGCCGCCACGGTGGGAAGCAAAAACAAAAACGACCACTTTCGCAACGATTTATACACTTTTCTTCCCCCTTGCGGCATACATTAATGATTTTTCTTATATTCGGTCTCCCAACCGTCCACAAACGCCGTTTTTACCTTTTGCCAGGCGGCATCGGTCTGTCCGTTCTGTGCATAACTGAGCAACGCCGCGCCCACACCGTCTTTCCAATCGTCCGACGGAATGGTGGCAAAGTTCCACGAAACAGGCTTTTTGCCTGCCGCCACGTACGCATCCGCCACTTCAATTAACGGGTTGGTGGATTTCTTGGCGGCTTTAAACGGTGCGGTAAAGCCCATATCTTCGCTCAACGCTTTGGTGCCTGTCTCGGACGTTACCACCCATTTGAGAAAATCCAGCGTGGCTTTGATATTTTCTTCGTCCGCTTCCTTATTGACGCACCAATAGTTTTCCGAGCCTGTGCACAACCCTTGGTCCTCTTCGTCATCAACCCCGATATAAATGGGCAACATTCCCAACATTTCCGCCGTGACTTTGTTTTTGGTGATATCGCCGTAACTCCAGGTGCCGTTCTGGTAAAACACCGCTTCTCCATTGGCAAACTCACTCACCGCATCGTCACCGGTTTTCGCACCGATATCGGCAGGCAGACAGGTAGCATTGTTGAGATACAGATCCCACACCTTGCGGTAGTGGTCGAGATAGGTGCCGTCCACCTTTTCCGCAGATGTGATGTCGCGGTCGGCATACTCGTAATAAATCGGCAGATTGGCAAGGTGGTTTTTAAAACGCCAGTCGGAAGAATCGGTCATACCCGCTGACGTAAACGCGCCTTTAACGCCCATTTCTGCTTTATGACTTTGGATTTCATTCGCGACGGTTTTGAGTGCTTCAAAACCGTCGATATCTTCTACCTTTTTAACGGTAGACCAGTCCGCGGCAAAATATTTGTTAAGCAGGTCTTTATTATAAATGATACCGTACGTCTCGATAACATACGCAATACCCAACACCTTTTCGCCCGCTTTTAACGCAAATTCATCTGATGTCAACTGCTCATATACCGCCGTATTTTTCAGATCATAGCAATAATCCGCCCAATGGGAAAGTCCCACCGGACCGTTCACCTGAAACAAGGTGGGCGGCGTACTTTTGACGATTTCGGCGGACAACGTATCCTCATAGGTGCCCGACGCCGCCGTTACCACCGTCACGGGAACTCCCGTTTCATTGGTATACGCCTTGGCAAGTTTTTCCCACGCATCCTTTTGTTCCGGCTTGAAATTAAGATAATATACCGACCCCGCGGTATCGGTTTTTTTGCCGCAACCCGTAAATAACACACTGAAAATCACAAGTGCCGCCAACAAAGATAACCACTGTCTCATCTTCATACTATCGCATCCTTTCTGCGGGTATTGTGTCCCTAAAACAGCGCCCCTATACCGTACGACTTGCAAAATTCAAAAAAATG
>JAZOCQ010000225.1:0-4766 GCA_045596565.1 Acutalibacteraceae bacterium | reverse complement strand
AAGAAAAGCACCCCGATTGGGGTGCTTTTCTTTTCTTTTTTGCACAAGGCGGCGCTTTATTCCTCGCAATTTGCTAAACATTTTACGACGCAAGCCGTGCCCGTCACATCCAGCGTCAGGAAGAAGAGTAATATGCCGGTGACAATCGCACCGACAATGCTGGTCGCGGGGAAGGCAATTGCCAGCAGGATGACAGAGAATAAAATCGTACCCAGAGCACCGAGCAGTTGTGCGGTTAATGCACGGCATAGGCAACAGCCGTTTCTTTCACGGCGATTCAACGCCGTTGCCAATAAACTCCCCAGTAAAGTTGCGACGGCGATGCCAAAGGTGACCCATAAAAATGCCGGCGTAACCGTGATGACAGCGGTTACACGTAAAAAGGCAGCGACAACGCCTACCACAACACTTGCAATAACGGCGAGAAGCGTACAACTCCATTTGGAATTACAACAACAAAAACCCATAGTATTCACCTCCGTTACATTGTATGTTGTACCGGACAAGCTTGTGCAGTATTCGGCACGGTTAAATCAAAAAAGTTGTTGACTTTGTATATACTTCGTGATATGATGTATTATGTGAGAGGAGGTATTGTATGGATATACAGTTAAAGCGTGGTCTTTTGGATGTTTGCGTATTAGCAGCCATTAAGAATGAGGACTCATACGGCTATAAGATTATAAAGGATATGAAACCGTATATTGCACTTTCCGAATCGACGTTATATACGATTTTGAAACGTTTGGAAACGGCGAATATGTTAACCGTGCGCACCGCAGAACACGGCGGTAGATTGCGGAAATATTACCGCATTACCGATACGGGAAAACAGCGTATTGAAGATTTTAAAGTTGAATGGAAAGAGATATTGTCAATATATCGATTTGTGACGAAGGAGGATGAGGAGAATGCATAAACAAGAGTTTTTGGAACGGTTACAAAAAGGATTATCGGGATTGCCGCAAGATGATATTGAGCAGCGTTTGACATTTTACAGCGAAATGATAGATGACCGCATGGAAGACGGACTCTCGGAGCAAGAGGCGGTTAGTGACGTGGGCGATGTCGATGCAATCGTTACGCAAATTATAGCGGATATACCGTTTTCCAAATTGGTAAGGGAAAAGATAAAACCTAAAAAACATATGCGTTCATGGGAAATTGTGCTTTTGGTATTGGGTTCTCCTGTGTGGCTTTCCCTTTTGATTGCAGCTGTTGCCGTGCTTCTCTCGCTTTATATTTCGCTGTGGGCAGTCATCATTTCCGTGTGGGCGGTTTTTGCCTCGTTTGTCGGGTGTGCGATTGGTGGGATTGTGGCAGGAAGTGCGTTTATTTTCGGCGGCAATGTTTTGGCGGGAATAGCTATGGTCGGCGCAGCAATCGTTTGTATCGGATTTTCTGTTTTTTTGTTTTACGGATGCAAAGTCGCTGCAAAAGGCGTGTTGGTACTCACCAAAAAGCTGGCTTTGGGACTGAAAAATTGTTTTAGAAAAAAGGGGGAAGCGATATGAAAAAGAACACAAAAATTTGGCTTGTCATAGCGGTTTCTCTGGTGGTGATTGGCGGTATGATTTTTGGGAGTGTGATGACGTTGCTTAAATGGGATTTTACCAAACTGTCAACAGCAAAGCACGAAACGAACGAGTATGAAATCAGCGAGAATTATACAAATATAAAGCTTGTAACCGACACCTCGGATATTATATTTTTACCCGCAGACAGTGAAAAAAGTTCGGTTGTGTGTTACGAGCGGGAAAAATTGAAACATACGGTTGCGGTAGAGGAGAATACGTTGGTAATTGAATTGCAGGATACGCGAAAATGGTATGAATATATCGGTATTCATTTTGGTACGCCGAAAATTACCGTATATATTCCGCAGGGCGAGTACGGTACGCTTTCAATACAAGCCGACACCGGTGATGTGGAAATATCCAAAGATTTCAAGTTTGAGAACATAGATGTCTCACTAAGTACCGGTGATGTAACCAATTATGCATGTGCTGAAAAAACTGTTAAAATACAAACGAGTACGGGACATATCTGTGTTGCCGATATAACGGCAACTACCCTTGACCTTTCTGTTTCCACAGGTAAGACGAGCATTATCAACGTGCAGTGCAAAAATGTGTTATCGATCGGAAACACGGGTGATTTATGTATGGAAAATGTGGTTGCCACACAAAAGTTTTCTATTGAACGAAGCACGGGCGACGTGGATTTTTACGGATGCGATGCCACTGAAATTTTTATTGAAACCGATACAGGGGACGTCAAAGGCAGTTTACTTTCGGATAAGGTGTTTGTCGCGCAAACCGATACGGGACGTGTGGACGTACCCAAAACCGTGAGCGGCGGCAGATGTGAAATCACCACTGATACGGGTGATATTAAAATCACCGTAGACGACAAGGAATAGTGGTAACAAAAAAGCAGACATCCAATCGGATGTCTGCTTTTGTAGTTATTCTTTATATCCCAGCGTACCGCTGTTGGCGGCGGTGAGATAGGCGTTGATAAAACCGTCCAGGTCACCGTCCATTACGGCTTGGATGTTACCCATTTCATAGCCGGTACGGTGGTCTTTTGCGAGGGTGTACGGCATAAAGACGTACGAGCGAATTTGACTGCCCCAGGCAATTTGCGCTTGCGCACCTTTGATGTCTTCAATACGGTCCAAATGTTCACGCTCTTTGATTTCCACCAACTTGGAACGCAACATATCCATTGCTTTGTCGCGGTTTTGGAATTGACTGCGTTCATTCTGACATGCCACGACGATACCGGTGGGGATGTGGGTCAAACGCACGGCAGAGGAGGTTTTGTTGATGTGCTGGCCACCTGCGCCGGAGGAGCGGAACACGTCCATTTTGATATCTTCGGGACGGATTTCGATTTGTACTGAATTGTCCAACTCGGGAATGACTTCAATAGCAGAGAACGAGGTGTGACGTCTGCCGGATGCGTCAAAGGGGGAGACACGCACCAAACGGTGCACGCCTGCTTCGCTTTTGAGATAGCCGTAAGCGTTTTCACCGATGATTTCGATGGACGCGCTTTTGAGCCCTGCGTCATCACCGTCGAGGTAATCGAGGATTTTATATTGGAACCCGTGGGTTTCCGCCCAACGGGTGTACATACGGTACAGCATTTCCGCCCAGTCTTGCGCTTCGGTGCCGCCCGCGCCGGCGTGGAAGGTCATGATGGCATTTTTGCCGTCGTATTCGCCGCTGAGCAAGGTGGATAAGCGTTGCTTTTCCATAGACTTTTCGATGGCTTCAACTGATGCAGTGCACTCATCCAGTAAGGAGAGGTCTTCCGCTTCGTTTGCCAGTTCAATCAGTGTCAAAGTATCTTCGTGGTCGACGAGCAGTTGTTTGTACGCTTCAATTTTGCTTTTAATGCCCGCGGTGCGCTGGCTGATTTTTTGGGCTTCTTCCATACTGTCCCAAAATCCCGGCGCGGCGGCTTTTGCGTCTAATTCGTCTGCTTCGCGTTCGAGTTGTTTCAAGCCAATGGCGTCTTCTAACTCACGAATGGCGGGCAAAAGGCCTTCTAATTTCAGTCGCAATTCTTCAAATTGTAACATGATATCCTTCTTTCTGCTCGTTACAGCTCCTGTCATTTACCGCCTTATTATACAAAAAGTATCGGCAGTTGTAAAGAGAAAATTACGAGGGAATGGTAAAATTATTATAATTGCCGGGAGAAAAAGCAAATTTTTACTTGACTATTGACGGACATACTGGTATACTGTTTCCTGCGTGCGTGTGTAATGCGCCCGCTATCCTTGCCTTGCACGAAGTGGCAAGGCCATTAGTCCGTAAGGAGGTGCAACAATATGCCTACAATCAAAGGTTCCTATGAGGCGGTCCTCATTTTCTCTACCAAATTGGGAGAGGAAGGCGTTGCAGAAATCAAGGAGAAATTCCGTTCCCTGATTGAGCAAAACGCAGAAATCGGCGAAGTGGACAACTGGGGTGTACGCAAACTCGCTTATCTCATTGATGATGAGGCGGAAGGCGATTACGTGCTGTACAACTTTGTCAGCGCTCCCGATTTTCCGGCGGAACTCGAACGTGTCGCGAAAATCACCGACGGCGTTCTCCGCACGATGGTTATCCGTAAAGAAGCGTAAAGGAGGATTTCGAAAAGATGAATGTGATTTGTCTGATGGGTCGTTTAGTAGCTGACCCCGAGTTGAAGTCCACCCAAAACGGTGTTGCCGTGACCAGTTTTTGCATAGCGGTTGACCGCGCTTATCAGCCTAAAGGTCAAGAGCGCCAAACCGATTTCATCAACTGTGTTGCATGGCGTAACACTGCGGAATTCATCACGCGTTTCTTCCACAAGGGTCAGCGTATTGCCCTGCAAGGTTCCTTGCAGAGCCGCAACTACCAAGACCGCGATGGCAACAAACGCACCGCTTATGAAGTGGTGGTTGACAACGCATCTTTCGTAGACCCGAAAAGCAGCAATGAAAATGCTGCTCCCCGTTATGATTCCCAAGTGCCGCAGTACAGCGAAGCCCAGCCCGCTTTCTCCAATGAGAAAACCGGTGATTTCGAAGAAATCTTGGGTGACGACGACCTGCCGTTCTAATGGTGAATCGTACTAATTTTTGAGAAAAGGAGGCCTTTCCCATGGCTGAAAAGTTCGAAAGAAGCGAGCGCCCGATGCACGGTGGCCCTCGCAAAGGCCGTCGTAAGGTTTGCCAGTTCTGCGTGGACAGAGTCGAATTCGTCGACTATAAAGATATCGCC
>JAZOCQ010000224.1:0-7574 GCA_045596565.1 Acutalibacteraceae bacterium | reverse complement strand
TATAGTATGGTATATTTTTTATCTATCGGTAAGTTTTTGAAAATACCGTCGTAGAAAGGAAGTATACGATGATGAAAGTTGCTATTATGGGTCACGGCGTGGTCGGCTGCGGCGTAGCGGAAGTGTTGCACGGTAATGCGGCGCACATTGCGCACAAAGCGGGGGACACGATTGAGATAAAACGCATTCTCGATTTGCGGGAATTTCCCGATTGTTCGTATGCCGACCTGTTTACGAAATCTTTTGAGGATATTGTGAGCGACGGAGAAATCGGTATTGTGGTGGAAACCATGGGCGGATTGCATCCGGCGTATGAATATGTAAAAGCTTGTTTGGAAGCGGGCAAGAGCGTTGTCACCTCCAATAAAGAGTTGGTGGCGCAAAAAGGCGATGAATTGTTGGAAATTGCGCGCAAGAACAATCTCAACTTCTTGTTTGAGGCAAGTGTTGGCGGCGGTATTCCGATTTTGCGTCCGCTGGACCAATGTTTAGCGGCAAACAAAGTGAGTGAAATTGCAGGCATTCTCAACGGCACCACCAATTTTATGCTCACTAAAATGATTGATGACGGCATGGAATTTGCGGATGCGCTGGCATTGGCGCAACAACTCGGCTACGCCGAGCGCGACCCCTCTGCCGACGTGGACGGTCTGGACGCTTGCCGTAAAATTTGTATTCTCGCTTCTTTGGCATTTGGTAAACATGTGTATCCCGACGCCGTGGCGACCGAGGGTATTCGCAACGTAACGCTCACCGACGTGCAGTACGCCGCAAAACTTGGCGGTGTGATTAAGCTCATCGGCAAAGCGGTCAAAGCGGACGGCAAAGTATATTGCTCGGTTGCGCCGCGTGTGGTATTCGGTGACAATTTGCTGTCGGGTGTGAAAGATGTATTCAATGCGGTGTTGGTGAAAGGTAACGCCGTGGGCGACGTGGTGTTTTACGGTAAAGGCGCGGGTAAGCTCCCCACCGCCAGCGCCGTGGTTGCAGACGTGATAGATGCTGTCAAACACGTGAGCGCGAGAAAATATCTCTATTGGGACAAAGCGGTTGAAAACTATGTCGGCGACAGCACCACGTTGCCGGTGCAGATGATGGTGCGTGTGAACGGTCAACCGGATGCCGTGAAAGCGGTGTTTGGTGACGTGCAAATGGTGGACGGTGTGGTTGCAGACGAATTTGCGTTTGTCACCCCGCTGTTATCGCAAACAGAAATCAGAAACAAACTGGACACCTGCGACGTGGCGGTTGTCAGTGCGTTTGTCACCCTATAAGGAGGAAACGATATGTTAATTGTTCAGAAATTCGGCGGTTCTTCTGTGAAAGATGCAGAGAGCGTGCGCCGCGTAGCGCAAACGGTTGTGGATACCTATCGCGCCGGTAACGATGTGGTGGTGGTTGTGTCCGCACAGGGCGATACCACCGATGACCTCATTGCAAAAGGCGTGGAAATCAACCCCAACGGTAGCAAACGTGAAATGGATATGCTGATGACCGCGGGCGAACAAATTTCCATTTCATTGCTCGCAATGGCGATAGAAGGCTTGGGTTGTCCCGCCATTTCCCTGCTCGGTTGGCAAGCGGGCTTCCAAACCACGTCGGTGTATTCTGCGGCGCGTATTCGCCGTGTGGACACCGAGCGTATCCGCAACTGCCTGGACCAGAAGAAAATCGTGGTGGTTGCCGGTTTCCAAGGCATTAATAAATATGAGGACATCACCACGCTGGGCCGCGGCGGTTCTGACACCAGTGCGGTGGCGATTGCCGCTTCCATGAAAGCGGATTTGTGCCAGATTTATACCGACGTGGACGGCGTGTTTACCGCCGATCCTCGTAAAGTTCCCGGCGCTTTCAAATTGGATGAAATCACCTACGACGAAATGCTCGAACTGGCGACGTTGGGCGCACAGGTGCTCAACAACCGTTCGGTCGAAATGGCAAAAAAATATAACATTGTTCTGGAAGTGCGTTCCAGCTTGCGTGCCGTACCCGGCACTATCGTGAAGGAGGTAGTTAAAGTGGAAAAAATGTTGGTTAAGAGTGTTGCGAAAGACGCCGATGTGGCGAGTGTCATGATTGTCGGTTTGCCGGATGAACCGGGCATCGCCTTTAAAGTGTTCTCCCGCGTTGCAAATGCGCATATCAATGTGGATATCATTCTGCAGTCTGTGGGCCGTGACGGTACCAAAGATATCACCTTCACCGTTCCGGGTGACAAGGGCGAAGCCGCCGTGGAAGCGTTGCGCGAATATTGCGAATCTGTTGGTGTCAAGAGTCTGTCTTACGACAACCGTTATGCCAAAGTGTCCATCGTCGGCGCGGGTATGGAAACCCACGAAGGCGTGGCTTCCACCATGTTCGAAGCACTCGCCGACAACAAAATCAACATCTGCATGATTTCCACCAGTGAAATCAAAGTGTCTGCCCTGATCCCGCGTGAGGATGCAGACCGTGCTGTCGCCGCTATCCACGCAAAATTCTTTGAAAACTAATCAGAAAATTGCTGTTGTAAAGAGTGTATTATAAAGGATAGTAAAAGGCTGTGTAGAATTTTCTACACAGCCTTTTAGTTTTGTTGTATATCGTGGCAAGTTAAAATAAACAGCATGTTTTTCGATTGTTAGGAGAACCTAAAATCCGCTAAGCATTATACTACGCTAATAATATTTTTACATTTCTTTATAGCATAATCCAAAGCGATTTTGGTACCGCTTTTGTGAGTGGTTGGTGCGTACTGTTTGTCGTAGTAGACAATGCAAAAACGGCTTTTATTTATCATTTCATAATTGCGTTCCACATAGGCGGCTTTGCCTGATCCGATAATATGTTCAGGATAGTATGTATCTTCATAGCTCTCTATAAGGTAGTTTGTATATTGTTCGTCTATATCCGGATATTCTGCTCGCACATAGACACGCTTTATGTACGGGTATTTTTCTTTTATTTCGGTTACAAGTTCAAGGCACAAGCTATTAAATCGGCTCTTGCTTCCGAAAAGAAATGTATCAATTTTTTCTTCTACAATCAGTTGCTCAATTATTTCAACAAGTTTTGCTTTTAGTTGCTCGGTTTCGTTTATTTTTCTATGACCGAAAAAGCAACAAGTATTTTCACACATCATACATCACCTCCATTGCAAGTTTACCATATATGGTCTAAAAAGTCCATATATGGTCGCTTGTGTTTCCCTAAAAAGCATAGACTATATATAGAACTTTTTAGGGGTGAAAGTATGGATACAAGAAAAGCCATAGCAAATAGATTATTAGAATTATGTGAGGAAAAGAGGTTCTCGGTCAATGCTCTGGCAAGAATCTCTGCAGTTCCGCCTTCAACATTAAAGAATATAATAAATGGCGGAAGCAGGAACGCAGGTGTTGTTACGCTCAAGAAATTATGTGACGGCTTAGAAATATCTCTTTATGATTTTTTCAACACGGAAACATTTAAAACTCTGGAACAGGAAATCAAATGATACACCACTAATAAAAAACTCTCTGCTGAATTTCAGCAGAGAGTTTTGCTATCCTTACGACAGTGTTTTTATTTTAACAGTTCCCGATTGCGGTGTACGACCGCTTTTCCCCGCCACGCATACGCGCGCTCGGCAAAATGTGGGTCATCTGCATCTAATAAATAAGGTATATAAGAATCAAAGCACGGATGCGGGGAGACGGTGGCGTTTTGGTTGTGCGGGCATACCTCGCTGCACGTATCGCATCCCCAGATAAGCCCGCTTTCCCGCAACAATCGGATTTCGTGTTGTTCTAAATCGCCTTTTTTCTGTGAGATGGCGGATACGCAGCGGGTGCGGTCTTTCCCCGGCAGACACCCGCCGTGGCAAGCGTCGGCACACGCGCCGCAATGCTCGCAATAGGTGACGGTGGCATTGGTGGGGGGCAGCGGCATATCGGTGACCAGTTCACCAAGGAAAACATACGACCCGAACGTGGGATGAATGAGCAAGCCGTTATCACCGATGATACCAAGACCCGCTCTGGCGGCGGCGTGCACTTCGGGGATAGGGGAATTGTCGGTGAACGCGGCAAAGGTGTAGGCGGGATACTGTTCTTTTAAAACTGCCGCCAACTCATTTAACACCTCTTGCACCGCAATATGATACTCATTGACACACGCATAGCGGGAAAGTTCGCGTTTTTCTCCGTCGGGGAAACGATAGGGGAAGATGCACATGATGATGCTTTTTGCATTTTTTGGCACTCTCGACATCGCTCTGCAAGAAAGCAGATGCGGTTCTGTTTCCGCAAAATCGCACACCCCGTAATCGGGTGTGAAACGGTGCAGCAAAGTGTCTGATAACACGCATATTCCCCCTTTCACCTCTTATATTTACAGTATAAAACATTTTTTGCAAAAAGCAAGCGAAAAATTTCCGTGAATTCATAAATAATTCATCATTTCCCTATTGACAATCGCGCAAAGAGGGGGTAATATACTAATAGATTAGCACTCCAAACAAAAGAGTGCTAAATCCAAAAGGAAGTGATACGATGCAATGGAATGACCGCCGCAAAAGAATCCTCGCGATTATCGTGGAGGAATATATCGAGACGGGTGAACCTGTCGGTTCCAAGTTTTTGGCGGAAAAATTGCAAAACACGGTATCCTCTGCCACCATTCGCAACGAAATGGCGGCGTTGGCGGCGGCGGGGTATCTCGAACAGCCGCACACTTCCGCAGGGCGTATCCCCACCGCACCCGCTTTTCGGTTTTATATCGATAATTTGATGCGGCACGACGATTTAAGCGACGAGGACATGGAGAGGATTGATACGTCGCTTCGCCGTTTGTCTGCCAGCCCCGACCGCTTGATGGAGGAAGCGTCCCGCATCCTTGCCAGTACGACGGGGTATGCGGTGGTGACCACCACCCCCAACGAGGGCGGCTCGGCAATCCGCCGTATCGAGTTGATGCCGTTGTCGGCGCACAAAGCGGCGATGTTGCTGGTCACCGATTCGGGCGTATTACGCAATCGCAGTTGTCGGTTTGCCGACCCGATTGAGCTCAGCGAACTGGATAAGGTCGCGCAGTTGTTGCGTATGCAGTTTTTGAACGTGCCGCTCGCACAGATTTGTTTGGCGGATATCCAAAACGTGCTGAGTGCAATGGGCAAAGCCGCCGAACGGTATTCTCCCGTGCTGGTCGCGTTTTACGCGCTGGTGCAGGAATCCGCCGATTCGGAGGTATTGCTAAACGGACAGTTAAACCTGTTACAGCATCCGGATTATGCGCCCGAACGCGCCAAATCCTTGCTCACCTTTTTGGCGCAACGCGAGCAACTGGCTGATATGTTGCAACACGCTGACGGCAAAGACGGCTTGCAGATACTGCTCGGCAGTGAGAGCAGTCGCGATGAATTGAACGAGTCCAGTATCATTACCACCGGTTATTCCGCCGGTAAATCCCGCGGCACTATCGGTCTTATCGGCCCGATGCGTATGGACTATGCATCCGCTATCCCGAAGGTGGAATATTTTGCTAAGGCTGTGGGTAGGATATTGAGTGATATGCTGGACGATAACGAAGGAGATGACTAAGATGCCGGAGAAAGAGAAGAAACAAAAGGCAAAACCCGAACAGGAAACGCCGGCACAAACCACGTCGGACGAGGCGGTTGCCGCACTGACGGCAGAAAATGAGAAACTGATAAAGGAATTGGATGAAACCAAGGAACAATATCAGAGAATGCTCGCCGAATACGCTAACTACAAACGGCGTACCGAACAGGAAAAAGAGCAAATCGGCGCTTTCACCAAAGCGGGCATTTTGACCGCGTTGCTCACCTCACTGGACAATATGGAACGCGCGGTAGAAGCTCCCGCCGGTGACGATTACAAAACCGGTGTGGATTTGGTGATGCGGCAGTTTTTGGAAGCACTGCAAAAAATGGGTTTGGAAGAAATCCCTGCACTCGGCGAACCGTTTAATCCCGAACTGCACAACGCGGTGATGCGGGAAGACGCCGAAGACGTGGACACCGAAACGGTCACGCAGGTGTTCCAAAAAGGGTATAAATTCGGCGATAAAGTTTTGCGACCTGCTATGGTAAAAGTGGCAAACTAATGATAAATCAACTGTAAAGATATTTTGGAGGTAAAGCATTATGGCAAAAATTATTGGTATTGACTTAGGTACAACTAACTCTTGCGTAGCGGTGATTGAGGGCGGCGAAGCCGTCGTTATCCCCAACGCAGAAGGCGCACGCACCACCCCCTCGGTTGTGGCGTTTAAAAAAGACGGCGAGCGTATCGTCGGCCGCGTGGCAAAGCAGCAGGCGGTTTCCAACCCCGACGGCACCATTGCTTCTATTAAGAGAGATATGGGCACTGCCCGTAAAGTGTCGGTGGACGGCAAAGAGTTCACCCCGCAAGAGATTTCGGCAATGATTTTGGCGAAACTTAAACAGGATGCGGAAGCGTATCTGGGCGACACCGTCACCGAAGCGGTTATCACCGTCCCCGCCTATTTCAGTGACGCACAGCGTCAGGCGACCAAAGACGCGGGTAAAATTGCGGGTATGGAAGTCAAACGTATCATCAACGAGCCCACCGCCGCGGCGCTCGCTTACGGTATCGACAAAGAAACCGAACAGAAAATTATGGTATACGATTTGGGCGGCGGCACGTTCGACGTGTCCATCATCGAAATGGGCGACGGCGTGCAGGAAGTGTTGGCGACCGCGGGTAATAACCGTTTGGGCGGCGACGACTTTGACCAGAAAATCGTGGATTGGCTGGTGACAGGCTTCAAAGCCGAGACCGGTATTGACCTTTCCGCTGACCGTATGGCGGTACAACGTCTGCGTGAAGCGGCTGAAAAAGCAAAAATCGAGTTGTCCGGCGGCATGAGCAGTAACATTAACCTGCCGTTCATCACGGCGGATGCCACCGGTCCGAAACACTTGGATATGACCCTCACCCGCGCGAAATTCAACGAACTCACTGCGTCTCTGGTGGAAGCCACCATGGGCCCGGTGCGTCAGGCGTTGTCCGACTCCGGTCTGTCTGCAAACGAAGTGGATAAAGTGTTGTTGGTGGGCGGTTCCACCCGTATTCCCGCGGTGCAGGAAGCGGTACAGAAGTTTATGGGCAAAGAACCGTTCAAGCGTATTAACCCCGACGAATGTGTCGCCATGGGCGCCGCGTTGCAAGGCGGTGTTTTGGGCGGTGAAGTGAAAGGTTTGTTGTTGCTGGACGTCACTCCGCTGTCCCTCGGCGTTGAAACCATGGGCGGCGTGATGACCAGAGTGATTGAACGCAACACCACCATTCCTACCAAGAAAAGTCAGATTTTCTCCACTGCCGTGGATAATCAACCCTCGGTTGAAATCCACGTATTGCAGGGCGAACGTGAATTTGCGAAAGATAACAAAACGCTCGGTTTGTTCAAACTGGACGGCATTGCACCCGCTCGTCGCGGTGTGCCGCAGATTGAGGTTACTTTTGACATTGACGCCAACGGCATCGTGAACGTTAGCGCAAAAGACCTCGGCACCGGCGCAGAACAGCACATCACCATCACCTCCAACAGCAATATGTCCAAAGAAGACGTGG
>JAZOCQ010000223.1:0-4378 GCA_045596565.1 Acutalibacteraceae bacterium | reverse complement strand
CGGTGACGCGTGCAAAAAGATGTTGTTTGCGGTGAAGGCGGATGTATCCGAATCGGTGACAGGAGACCAAAGTACCAGCTTGCAGATTTTAAATCGACTGTTGGATGGTGGCGTGATTACGGCAAGGCAATATATCAGTCGCTTGCCGGCCGGCAGTATCCCCGGTCAACGGCGTTTGCTGCAAGAACTGTGTCAAGCGGAAAAGGGGGAATAACCATGGAGCAACAAACGGAAACGACGGTTGTGGAGGAGCAGGTGTCGCAGACCGGCGCGGCGGCGGAAGTATCTACCGCAGAAAGCGAGCCGATAACGCAGAATGACACACCCGCAGCAGAGTTTTTACAGTTGCAACAGCAGGTGCCGGAATTGCAAGGTGTGCAACAAGTGCCAAAAGAGGTATATGAAACTGCACACCGCGAAAACATCTCGCTGTTTGATGCGTTTTTGCGGTATCGGTATCGCGAGCAGCAAGCGATAGCCGCGGAACAACAGCGTCAGCAACGAACCGCAGAACTTTCTGTCGGTTCATTGCATACCGGCGGTTTGCGGGCAACGCCGGTGTCGGATGCCTTTGCCCGCGCATTTGAAAAGGCTCTTTCATGAGCACATATTGATATAAAAAGGAGAATGTAAAATGAGCTTTGATTTTGAAAACTTTGAAAGCACTATGACCGGCGAACTCGATAAAGCGATTGTACATAAACCGGTGACCGGTTTCTTGGCAGATAACACCTTGCGCGCGAAATTCGTGGGCGGCAAAACCGTGTTGATTCCGGAAATGTCTTTTTCCGGTCTGGGCAACTATGACCGCGATACCGGTTTTGTGAGCGGCACTGTTTCGGTGACTGCCGAGCCGTATACGCTGGGTATGGACCGCGGCCGATCTTTCCAGCTGGACCGTGAAGACAACGATGAAACGGGCATTGCCGACCTTGCCGGTCAGGTCATGGGTGAGTTCGTGCGTACACAGGTTGTACCCGAAATCGACGCATACGTATTGTCCAAACTCGGCGGCTTTGCCGCTACGCAGTCGCAGACAGTGGATGGCACCCCTGCTACCGATGCTTACGCTATGTTGACCGAGGCTATCCGCAAGGTGCAAAACGAAGTTGGCTATGACGAGGAACTGGTCGCGTTTGTGGACGGCACCATGTGGGCTGCTTTGCAGACCAGCAACGATATTTCCCGTATGCTGGTGGTCAATTCCTTTAAAAAGGGTGAGGCGAGCACCGAAGTAAAATCCTTGAACGGTGTTGCCATTCTGCCCACCCCTGACAGCCGTATGAAAACCGCTTACACCTTTAACGACGGCGTGTCCGACGGTCAGGTTGGCGGCGGTTTTGTGCCCGCTGCACAAGCGAGCAACATTGGTTTGCTGGTGATGCCCAAACGTGCCGCTTCTTTGGTGAAGAAAACCGAAAAAGTCCGCGCGTTTGACCCCGACCACAACCTTAATGCGGACGCGTGGAAATTTGATTATCGTGTGTACTATGACCTGTTCATCCGCAACAGCATGGAGAATGCCATCTACGCATATATCTATTAAGTTTTTGCGGGAGATGCCGTGCCGTCGCACGGCATCTCCTTTTTGAAAGGAGGGAACGTATGCGAACCGGACAAGATGTATTACGGCGTGCGTTACACTTATTGAAATATCCCGACAAATATACCTGTCAAGACGCCGATGCCGCGGCACGCGGCTTAGCGATTGTGAACCAGATTTATTGCGACGTGTGGCACACCGGTCAGCGGGAACCGTTTATCCCGCTGACAAAACTGGATGCACCGCTGCTTTTGCCGCAAAAACAGTTGCAGGACGTGATGCCGTACGGCGTGGCAATGTTGCTCGCATTGTCCGAGGGGGACGGCGATAATCAGCAAGTATATGCGACCTTGTATAATCGCAAACGCATTGCTGCTGTCACAAGCAGACGGCGTGTGGACGTGTTGTTCAAACGTCCAAAGGGGGATTGTGTATGAAATACCCCACTTTAAAAGAAGGCGTCACCAAACGCTATAGCGTAGAAGCGTTACGTGGCGGTTGTAATTTACGTGACGGCGCGCGGTGTACGGCGGATACGCAGTTGCTTAAAGCGGAGAATTTGTGGTGGCAAAACGGTGCTTTGCGCACACGCCCTGCGTTTCACGGTATGCAGGAGCAAGTGAAGACTTTTGAAAATGCAGACGTATCTTTCTTGTTCTGTGGGGAGGATACCACCTATGAACAATCGGGCGCACGGCGTTTTCTGCGGCGGGTGTATGACCGCATCACCCAAAAGGTTACGTTGACGCTGGGGATTTTTACGTTTGACGGTGTGTTCGTGGAGGAAGGCAGTCTGCGGGATTTACCCGCGGATACGGTGGCGTATGCTTTTACGTATCCGTGTTCAGAAGAAGAGAATGTGCTGATATTGGTATCGGATGGCGAAATTTACGCGCAAAATGCGGAAAGTTATGAATGGCGCAATATAACCCACACGGCGTATACGCCGTGCGTTTTGCAAAACGGGGAGGGTTATCGCAGAGAAAGTTATGCATTTTCTTTTTGCCCGCCCACCAATTACCAGGCGAGAAATTTACTGAGTGATGCGTTTTGCGCAAAATACAGCACTTCATCAGCCGATAAAATGTATTTTGCGCCGTATGAGGATTTGGATGAAACCAAAACAATACAGGTCAAGTTTACGGATGAAAACGGTTGGGTATATGGGTACTATGTAGAGCCGGGGGAATGTTGCAGTGAACCGGATGAACGAGGTGTACAGTTGTATTGCGACCGCACTACCGGTATGTTTTGCTTGGAATATGCCAATACCAATCAAAAATTAACCATGCCGGACGGATTGGAGAACAATTTGGTTTTGTACGGCTATCACGCACGCGGCGAAAGGGTAAAACGATTGTTGGCATCTATGCGCTTTTGCACCTGGTTCGGCGGTGCGCAACAGGGATATGCGGCGCGCTTGTTTTTCGGCGGCTCGCCGGAAGCGCCCAGCAGTATATATTGGAGTGAACCCGGCAATGCGCTGTATATGCCGGATTGTAATTATGTTTCCATAGGGGACATATCACAAGAGGTAACGGCGCTGGGTAAGCAGGACAACAAATTGATGATATTCAAGGAACGGGAATTGTATTGTTTGTCCGATTTCACCCATACGGTGTGGGGAAGCGGTACACGCGGGGAAAAAGTAGCGGATGCGGATTTCCTCCCGTTGACCCAGTTGCACGGACAAATCGGTACACTGGCTCCGCACACTATCCGTTTTTGCGCCAACCGATTGTGTTGGGCGGACGGTACAGGTGGCGTGTACACGCTGATTGAAAACACCAACGGATATACCGTGCATCCGCTGTCGGCTATGGTGGACTCCGCCTTGCAAACACATGATGTATCGGCTTGGAAAAACGCTCATGCGGTGGAGTTTCAAGGACATTACTTGGTATCGGTAGGACAAACGGTATATGCCCTGCGTATCGACGAGAAAGCGTTTAAACGCTATGCTTCGGTATATAACGATGCATCCGCACAGCAACAGCTTGCGTGGTATGTATGGCAGTTGCCGAATGATTTTGAGGTGGTATTTTTCGGCGGAAACGGCAGACAGGCGGCGATGCTTATCCGAGACAGCACCGATAGCTCTGTAAAGGTGATGCCGTTTACATTGGAAATTGAAGGTACGGACACCGTTTTTGTGGACGGTGTATGGAGTGAACAGCCCATCGTAGCGTCATTGCGTACAAAATTATATGATTTCGGCGATGCGGTCACTTTTAAACGGGTGGTACGTTTGTATGGTGATTTTGAAGCGGATGCGGGTGCTTTGATACGCGTTTCTTATCAATTTGATGATGCAAAAGCGGAGGAAGCGGCGTGCTACACCGTGCCTAACGGTACACTCACATTGTCGCCGCCTGTCACACGGGCGCGTCGATTTGGATGGACAGCGACCTTTTTCGGTAGAGCGGGTTTGGACAGCCTTTCGGTTGTGTATCGGTGCGGCAGATAAGGAGAGTGGAAATGGAACGGTTAGATTTGGCGGGTTGGTTATCTTTGCTGTCGGCGGCAGGTGTGATTGTAGCGTTGATTTCCAACGTGCGCGGTATGCACGCCAGAGATGAACAGAAAGCGGCTGAGTTGTCCGAGATGCGTTCGGATATTAAACATATCCGCGGTCAGGTGGATAAAAACGACGTACTGATGGCGGATGTGCGGGAACAGCTTGATGAGGTAAGAGACCGCGTAACAAGAGTGGAGGAGTCCACCAAAAGCGCACATAAACGAATGGATAAATGGGAAGGAGAGGGAACATGAGCATTGAAAAAATCGTGTTGGCGTCGGTCATTGCCATTACGGTGGAAGCGCTGGTGGAATACG
>JAZOCQ010000222.1:0-5347 GCA_045596565.1 Acutalibacteraceae bacterium | reverse complement strand
ATATTGACACACTGGTGAGCGGTTCACCCATTATCCAAGATGGTAAATTGGTCGGTGCTGTCACCCACGTCCTTGTCAACGACCCGACAAAGGGCTACGCTATATTTGCGGAAAATATGCTCGAAAGCGCCGAGAGTGTAGGGCAGGGGCTTGCTCCTGCCGCATAAACGTAGGGACAGGCATCCCCGACTGTCCGCAAAATAAAACCCTAAGCACACTTGCTTAGGGTTTTATGTATATACACATACACTTTTTATATTTACCGAACAAACGGCTTTTATTAAGGGTTATTCGATTGATATTGCCGAAATGCTTTCCAAAAACCTGCATAGGAGGCGTAGCCGACGTATTCGGCGATAGCCGTGAGGGTCATATCGGTGGTTTCCTGCAGATACGTTGCCATACGCATACGGATTTCCACCAATTCTTTTTTAAACGATTTCCCTGTGTGTGCAATGATTTGTCGTTCGGTTTGTCGTTCGGAAAGGTGCAATATGGCGGCAAGATCGGATAGACTTATGTTTTGATTATAGTATAACGTGAAAAATTCTCGGATAAGAAATCCGTAATCGGTAATGGGGGTGGGGAGCAGAGGGGGATCGATCTCAAATGCATCACAAATTATAGAAATGTATCTTGCAATACCAGAATACCGTTCGCTTTTTTGGCAACTTTCGATTTCCTCCAGCAAACTTTTTATCAGCATTTTACCCACGTTTTTGACACAAGTACTATCTATGTCCAGGTCGATTTGAAAAGAGATGCGCAAGGTGTTTGGCGCGGTGTGGGTACAATAATGCATTTCGTCTTTCGGGATGAATAATACGTCACCGCTTGTAAGCGTATACTTCTCTTTGCCGACCTGATACACAGCATCGCCTGATATGGCGTGACATTCGGCGTGTGCATGCTTGTGTAAAAGGGAAGAAAAATTTTCGGGGTGAAAAAAGCTGTCCAGCAAAAAAGCGCGATGCGTTTGCGTTCCGTTATTGATTGGCAATTCAAGAAACATAGCACATTTCCTATTCCGACATACCCAAAAAGAGATTGTCTAAATTTTACATTGTATTTATTGGATAATTTCAGTATACTGAAAAAGAACAGAATGTCAAGCTGGTTTATGCTGGACATAGGAAAGAAGGGTGTATAGTGAAAGAGAAATGGGTACGTATATTGGGAGTTTTTCTGGCGACAGCGATGCTTGTTGGTTTTATTCCCACTGTTTCTACTACTGCAAGTTTGGAGGATCCGTTAGTGGAAGACGTGATTATTGCACAGGAAACGTCTGGCTATAAAGCATTGTTTCCCGATGTGGTTTTAATTCCGCAAGAACAACTTCCCGTGGAAGACCGCGCGGCATATCCTAACGGTAAGTTGATGGTCGCATATTACAGAAACACGGGTCACGTGCCTTTTGTGAACTCCAAAGAGGCAATGGGTACGGTGCAGGTGGTGGAAAGTAAGGATAACGGCCGTACGTGGTCTGCACCGCGCACTTTATTGACCACCGATATGCTGATAAGCTACGGTATCGGCAGTGAAAGTTATCCGATGGAAGCCAGAGACCCTAACTTTGCTATTTTAAGCGATGGCACGGTGATTTTCACTTTCTTTGCACGTAATTTGAATACGGACAGCACTACAAGAGCGTTTATCACCTATAGCCGTGACGGCGGCAAGACCTTTGCGACACCTACGCAGATTCCTGCGAATTCGTTGGATGCTTGGTGTGCCAAGCGCGGCGATATTGCGGTGTTTGAAGACGATCAAATGCTGATACCCGTATACGGTATGGGCGCGTCTTACAGCGGACAGGCAGGTGTTAACCTGCTTTGCACGTTACAAGAGGACGGCACCTTCCGTTTTGAAGGAGAATACCTTTTGGCCGATACGGGTACTTTGGGATATACCATTAACGAAGTGTCTTTGGTAGCAACCGAAGGGGATACCGTGTATGCGATGGCGCGTGAAGCAGGTTACGTATGGCGTTCGGCTAACCGCGGCGTGACGTGGGAGCGTATCGCACAGGAAACGGTTATCGGCGGTACGCAGATGCATCAGCCGGGTCTTAAATTGTTGAGTGACGGCAGCATTTTCGCCACCTGGACCGTTTCAAGCGTATCTTCGACCGCTACCCGTCCCGTATACGCGAAACGCGTTTTCCTTGATCGCGGTTGGGATGCCACAAGCGCAAAATTGGTATACCGTAACGATAATGGCGGTGGCGGAGATATGGGTGACCCATCCTCCTGCGAATTACCCAATGGCGAAGTGCTGGTCATCTATTACGTAACGGGCAATGCGACTATCGGCGGTACGTTTGTCGATCCCGACGAGATGATTGGTGACGATGAGCCGGAGGAAGAAGACACCACCGTTCTTGAGGCATCTTTGCGCGGACAGCAATACGTGTATTGGTCGGATAATTTTGATGCGACCGCACTCGGTATGTATAATAACGCGTATTTCACCTATACTACCCAAAGCCGTATCAACGTTGCGGAAGATACAACGGGACGTTTCCTGCGATTTGCAGGAAATTATACCAATACGTATCAATGGGGACAGATGTACTCCGCTGTAGAAATGGTGGGCGATTATACCGCTACCTTTGATTTCCGTTTCAGCGACGAAACGTTGAGTGGTCAAACCGAAGAAATGTATATCTCTTTGTTACACAAAGCAGGTAATACGGCGGTGATCCATCTGCGCCAAAAAGAGATCATCTATAAAGTGGCGAGCACATCCGCAACGGCACAGCTGACCAAAACCTTTACGCCGGGTAAATGGTACTCCATACGTATTACGCGTGCAGAAGACGGTTTGTACGTGCGTACGTGGGAAAAAGGCACTGCCGAACCTACCACTTGGGAGTTGGAACAACATCACAACGAAATGCTGAAAACGGGTACATTCCGTATGGCGTATTTGTCCAGCAACGCTACCGACAGATATTTGGATGTCGATAATTTAGCACTTTCCCGTCGCAGTATCGGCACTTTGAACTGTAATGCATTGTCCGTGACCGAGGGTGATGCAAGTCAGCAGTTGTCCCTTACCTTTACACCTGACCTGACCACCGCATCGCCTGCGGTAGCTACGCCTGTTACGTGGACAAGTACCGATACGGCGGTAGCGACCGTCGAAAATGGTTTAGTGTCTTTTGTAGGCGCAGGTACGGCATCGGTGGTTGCCACTACCGCTTTGGGCGAAACCGTTGACACGTGTTCCGTAACGGTTGCGGCTCCGCAACAACCGAATACCGCAGTAGTTGATGGAGATAAAATTATTGTTAAGCCTGCAGATGGTTATGAACTCAGAGCAGGTTCTCTTCTGGTACAAGATGCGAATGGTAATTGGTTTGTTCCTACTCGTGTTGGCTTCCGTGAGGGAGGCAACGCTTCTCAATATCACATTCCTGCACAGGCGGTTGCTCCTTATACGATAGAGGCGGATTTCTACCAACCGACAAAGGATGACATCAATATGGGCTTGGTTGGCTATTCGGCCACCGAGAATGCAGGTGGTGGTTTACGCTTTATCCATCGTTTGAATGTCACCGAAGAAGATGGCAAACTGTATATGTTGGCGGATGGTAAAAAGGTGCAAGTCAAAGAATATGGCCTTTTACTTGCCGCGCAGGCTGTCGTAAGAGATCCTGAAAAACTTACCGTCAAAGTGGCGGATGAAAGTATGCACGTACAAAGATTCGTATGGCCGGAAACTAATCGTTATTTCGATAAATGTGAAGAGTATGTTGACATAGCGGTGCAAGTTACCGGCATCGAAACGGTAGGGGGTGGCGACATTGACATTATCACCCGTACATATGTAAAACTGGCAGACGGTACCATTGTTTATGGCGACGTGGCGGTTGATAATTATAATGATGTGAAACCAAGGCCAACTGTTGTGGTACGGACACCTGCTAATCTGACCAAAGCTGATGCAACCTTGAAGACATCGGTTGGCATCGACGAAGAACAGACTATGTATGTTTACACTAAGGCAGCCGGTGTATCTGCCAACGACGAGGATCCTGCTTCTATGTATTTCTCCAATGAGAATGGCTATGACTACATTTCCTTTGATTTCTATTTTGCGGCTATGCCGCAGGGTCAGCAGAGCGGCAACCCGTATATTGCGATGAAGACGTATAGGGATTTGATCGGAAATTACGCAGATAACGCTCAGTCTGCCGATGCTTTAGGGTTGACCATTCAGAATAAGGCCACCGGTGAGCTGAACACCGAGTACATTGGTTCGGCTACTTGGGGTAAGGTGGAGATGAACACGTGGTATACCATGACTTGTAAGGTGACCGATTGGGCAAAACTCAATTGCGTTCTTTGGTTGGGTACGTCTGCAACCGTGTATGTCACTGATGTTCAGGGTTGGAACGAGTAAGTTAATGTTGTACACGGTATGTAGAAAGGGGTAAACTATGAAATATATAACTCCAGAAGTGGAGATCGTAGAGCTTTGTGCGGACACTACGGTGGCAAATGATACCGAAGTAGAGTTCCCTATGGCCGGTCTACTTTCTGCCGGCAGTATGCCTAAATAAACTGTGTTAAAACCGCCGCAAAGAAAAAACTTCGCGGCGGTTTTCTAATGTCTTTGCATGTGGAATTGTTGGTCCTATATTGACACACACGTGAGCGGCTCACCCATTATCCAAGACGGTAAACTGGTTGGTGCCGTCACCCACGTCCTCGTCAACGACCCGACCAAAGGTTACGCCATTTTCGCAGAAAATATGCTTGAAACCGCTAAAACCGTAGGGGTGGGGTCGCCCCTCTTGCAAGATGGCAACACATTCAATGATGCCTCATAATGCAAGAAACCCCAAGCTGTAATCAGCTTGGGGTTTCTTGGTTTCTTATTCATTTGGTGCGCGGTTCGCGGCACGGAACTGGTTAGGGGAGATGTTATATAGTTCGCGGAAACAACGTGTGAAATAGTTGATGTTAGGGAAACCGCACTCGGATGCAATGCGACTAATTGGCAAATCGGTTTCGCGCAACAATTCCGCGGCGTTTTCCAGACGCACAAGTCGAATAAATTTTGTGGGGGATAAACCCGTTTGTTTGACAAACAATCGCGTGAAATGATTTTGCGAATATCCGAACTTTTTGCACAAAAAGCTGCTTGTAAGAGGCTCTCGGTAGTTCTTTTGAACGTAGTCGACAATTTCTTCGGTTGATTTTTCGGCGGCGAAGCTTGCCTGCATATCCAACAAACAACGCTCCCGTAATAATGCTAACAATGCGTGTAAATACGTGGATACGTATAGTGTTGCGACGTCACCTTGTTCCGCCTGTGCATCGAAAATTTTCAAAAACAA
>JAZOCQ010000221.1:0-4534 GCA_045596565.1 Acutalibacteraceae bacterium | reverse complement strand
GCCCTCGACCATCATAAAATTGCTCTTGGATTTTCCGTCTGCCGCAGAGCTGCCTTCTTCAACAAGGCAGTATGTATTGAGCATTGTTTTAACTCCACCTGTGATATAGATACATCCGCCGTTCTTCGTTGCGTAGTTGTTTTTGAGTTCAGGACAAGCTTCTACCACGATACCTCCTGCCGTATAATCGTGATCGCAAGTCACCTCATTTCCCTGATCGTCATAATGTTGCTCATTGACACCAACGGTAACCGAAATATTTTCCAATCCGTTGTTTTGTCCTACAACTGCTATCGCGCCTCCACTGATGCCTGCTTTGTTATTGCTGACCGAACCGCTGCGGATATCGACCAAAACATCAACGCCGTTGGCCGCTACATAGATACCTCCGCCGCTTCCGTTTGTTGATGTGTTTCCTTCAACGGCGCCACCTGTCATTTTATAAAATCCGTTGTTGATGGTAATACCACCGCCATTCTCTTCCGCAATATTATCTGTGATTTCTCCACCGCTCACGAAAACACCGTCGTTTGGCGTTGACGCATTAACGTAAGCACCTGCGCCGTTTTTAGCTGTGTTTGCCTTGATACTTCCTCCTGCAACAGTCATTTGTCCACCGCCGAGATAAACAGCGCCGCCATTTCCTGTGACATGGCAATCGGTAATCGTGCCACCGGAAAGGGTGAACGTTCCCGCAGTCATATAAACAGCACCACCATTTTTGGCAGAGCAATCCTTTATGGTGCCTCCGGAGATAGAAACGATACCCTTGGGGTCGTCCATATACACCGCAGCACCGTTTTGTTGCGCATAAATAAACTTTGACGTATCTGCTGTATTCACACCGTGTAGTGTGCCTCCAGTCATCGTAAAGGAACAGGGTTCGGTTCCTCCTTCCGCCATTAAGAACTGACCGACGATGTCACCGCCGCTGATGTTTGCTTTTGCATAACCCAACTTGCCGTCGGGGTTGTTCGTTTTACCACCGCCGATGGAGCCGGTTTCAATAAATCCGTCCGTTACTTCAACGATGGCTGCGCCACCGTGACCGCCGACACTTCCGGTACCACCACCGATAGATGCAGCCGTAAGGTTACCGCCATAAATATTTACAGTAGCGTCGCCACCATTTCCTGTGCCGCCGCCTTCGCCACCACCGATGGAGCCGTCAGAGTTGATAGTACCGCTTTTCACGGTAATGGTAGCTTTTCCGCCGTTGCCGGAAAGACTGTTACCGCCACCGATACCGCAGAAATCGCAATCGGTTCCTTCTTTGGTCAGTCTGACGCTGGCATCATTATCAATGGTAATCGTAGCATCGCCGCCGGCACCTTTTGCACTGTTGCCGCCGCCAATGGAGTTTGCTTTTACGGTACCGCCGGTAATATAGATGGTTGCACCGCCGCCTGCATAAATAAAACTATTGCCACCGCCGATACCGTTACCGTAAGCTCCATAGGCTTCCACCTCGCCACCGGTAATCGTAACAGTACCGTCACTACCGCTTGAATGAAATGTACTGCCGGAGCCAATAGCCACGCCGCCAACCGTATGATTGATTCCATCTTTGGCTGCGGTAATTCTTGCGTGGTTTTCCGCATATATCTTACCGCCGCTGATCAATATATCCGCTTTACCAGCCGCAGCATTCCAGCCAATACCGCCGCCAATTGCGGCGCCCGTACCGTTACAATGGGCAATGACTTCACCGCCGGAGATCTCCATTTGGCAGTATCCGTTACCGCCGGCACCGATAGCTGTACAGTTATCGCCCAGCGTGGTTACGACCTGTATCTTACCGCCTGCAATATGCAAATTCTGAACAAGAGAGTTTCCGTCCGTTCCACCAATGCCGGCATTCCAGTGGTTATAGTTGGTTTTGCTGTTTACAAACGCTTCAATTTCTTCGGGGGCGAGCTTGACCGGAACATACAGGCAGCCACCCTCCACTTCACCGTCGCCATTGATGTTTGTAATTTTCAGAGAAGAGGCAACCGTTGCAGGTGTGTTTGTGTCACTGCCGTTGTAGTACGAAATATAGCGGACGATATTCTCATCCCGCAAACGCAAAGTCACTTTTTTAACCGCCGAGCTCGTAGCAGGGATTCTGATTTCACCGGTTGATGGTGTATTTGATCCACTGTTGCCGGGTGCCTGGTTATGGTTCGTGGGTGTACCGCCCATATTTACGCCTGCAAGGGTCACATCAAAGGGCGCATTGGGAAGATTGCCGCTGAAAACGATGTTGTTTTCGGTCTTTGTTCCGTTTTCCTTATGTAGAATCACATAAATATTCGTTGCCGTGTGTGTACCGGAAACGGAATTACCATCGGAATCCTTACCGCTGTAATTGGTGCCGAGACTAATCGCACCCATTCCTATATCCATGACAACAAGCTTTCCTATCGGGCCAATGGGCTCGCTTTCTACACCGCCCACGGATACTTTTATGTATTTACCCTCGTTTTCCTTTGTGATCTCGTAGTATTTGCCAATCGCACCGTCGATATTGGAATATTTGCTGTCAAGCGCGTCTGCAATCATCCATTGATATGACGGTGAAGATAAGTCTTTGTGCTTTGCAACAAGACGTGAACCGTTATTGTCAATTGAAACAGACTCTTCTGCAGCAAAGACAGTTCCAATTAAAAAGATGCTCATAAGAAAAAATACTATCATGAGCACATATCTCTTTGTTTTTATTAGTTTCAAAATTAAGTGCTCCTTTCCTACTCGGGCATTGCTTCGATAGCTTCAGTAGTGCCCAGTCTGACAGTAAAATTACTTGCTGTATAATCTTGATTAGTTGTCTTAAAGAATCTATACACATACGACGAATAAGATTTGACAAAGTTTGTGCTATCTATAAATTCAGAGGCTATATACGAACCGTTTTCATAATTGTATACCGTACTCATAACATGATCCGTACTATCCGGTATAAGCCCATCGGGAAAATTTATACTTACAGCTCCGGAAAGATTTTTCGTCCATACAGTAAGAAGAACATAATTCGGATCGGAAACATCTAAATGCTTGTATATTTCCTTCTCATCAGGCTTTACTGTGATGCTTGCGCGCAGGGTACTAACAAATCCGGCATCTCCTGTTGCGGTAATAATATAAGTCTGACCGTTTTTTAATCCAGAAACTGTGATGCTTGCAGAAGAACCGGCAGATGGGGACGCCAAAAGCGTTCCCGTAGAGGTTACTATACCGTTTATCATAACGGTTACGCCATCCGACGGCATTACATTAACCGAAAAGCTAATATCTTTATCCGCAATTCGTAATTCATCGGCAAAGTTGCGAACTTGAAACGACACTTCGGTAGCACCGTTCTCTCCAGGATTGAGAGTATAGGAAACGGCAGTTTCTTTCAATATATCGCTGGTAAAATAAAACGTTGGGGATGAAAGATAGCCTTTCGTCTGAGTTCCTGCTATGTATTTTGCGAATATTCCACCTACAGCAATCGTCGATAAAATCACAAGAGCCAAAACCGCGCATACGATTGTTCTTATGTGGATATTCATTCTTCCATTATCTTTCTTTTTTATGGCCATTTTGCTCCTTTCCACTCATTTTGTCTCGCATTTTAATCAACTTGCTCCACCGCGATTCTCAGCTCCAAAATATCTGTTTTTCCCGCACCAGAAGGATCAGAATTATTTTCATCCCAAGTAATTGTAAACGTAAGCACAGCACTCTCGCCCGCATTCAAGGTTTCTGAAAAAATAGGACTATTTGCATCGATTGTACCCTTCAGCGGTACATCAAGCGGGAGATTCCCGGTCAAATTAATCGCAGTAATATTCAAGGCAACCGCAACCTCGCTATTATTGTTTACCGTAAAGGATATGCTTCTTTCATCACCTGGCTGAATTTCACCAAGTTCGATCAACTCACTGTAAAGATTGACACCCGATACAATATTTACGTCAAAGGATGCAATCCTTGCGTCATCGTAGGAAAACTCCGACACAGCATAGCGAGCATATAAACCATTCGTGAAATACGAACTGATGATAACTAAACCTAATAATACGATTCCAACATAAAACACTATGGGCGTTTTTTTATTAACCTTTTCCACAGACACCCTCCTTTCGTGTTTTATTGCGTATCTTGCTCCTTTTTGAGTGTTTCTATCTCATTGCGGATTTCAGCTATTTTTTTGCGTTGTTCTTTCTTCTCCCGGATAAACGAATATTCAAACAGGAAAAATGCAATCACCAGTACAATGAGCGTGCCAGGTGTGGATTTGAGAAATGATACCACGTACCCAAAGTATGGAATTGAAAACAAAACTTTTCCCTTGATGCAGCTTTTGTCTATCGGTTTGTCACTTACATTGTTTGCATCTCCTTGGGTGATAATCCTGTCTTCATCAATATCTATAATTCGGTGTACCACGGCATTTTTTGCACTTTGATATACAACAATATCATTTATAGCGTAATCATCTGCCTCAACAACCACAATAAGATCTCCCGCTGAAAATTCCGGTTCCATACTGCCCGAGAGGACTACC
>JAZOCQ010000220.1:0-2554 GCA_045596565.1 Acutalibacteraceae bacterium | reverse complement strand
ACACCCCCAAACGCTTTCGGGATTTCTTGCAAGCGGTGGAGGCGGATGTGATGGGACGCGCCGCCAACGTCCAAAAGGAAATTGCATTTGTTAAAGAGCGGGAACCGTTTTATAACGTGCTGTATGCCGCACATACGCGAGGCGAATTGCCGCTTCGTGTGACACATAACGATACCAAATCCAACAACGTAATGTTGGACGCCCAAACAGGGAAAGCGTTGTGCGTGATTGATTTGGATACGGTGATGCCCGGTTTTTCAGTGACCGATTTCGGTGATGCGATTCGCTTTGGCGCTTCTACTGCCGCTGAGGATGAAACCGATTTGGATAAAGTTTGGTTGGATTTGGATAAGTTTGCCGCATATACGAAAGGGTTCCTGGAAGGGTGCGGCGGCTTATTGGATGAACGCGAAATCATGTTGTTGCCGGAAGGCGCAAAGATGATGACCATTGAGTGCGGTATGCGCTTTTTGGAAGATTATCTGCGTGGTGACGTGTATTTTAAAACTGCTTATCCCGAACACAACTTGGTGCGTAGCCGTACGCAATTCAAGTTGGTTGCGGATATAGAAAACCATTGGGAACAAATGAAGTCAATTGTCAGAAAGAGTATGAGGTGAGTGTATGAAAATTATCGAAGTATCCAGTTATGAACAACTCAGCCGCGATGCCGCGAATTTGATTGCAGCGCAGGTGTGGGTGAAGCCCAACTGTGTGTTGGGTCTCGCCACGGGTTCTTCTCCGCTGGGCACCTATGCCGCTTTGGCTGAGAAATATCGCACGGGCGAGTTGGATTTCTCTCAGGTGACATCGGTCAATTTGGACGAATATGTGGGCCTGACCGGCGACCACGAACAGAGCTATCGCTACTTCATGAACGACAACCTGTTCCGTCACATCAACATTCCGCTGGACAGAACCTTTGTACCTAACGGCTGTGCAGAGGATTTGGAAGCGGAAGGTGCTGCGTATGACGCACGCATCAAAGAATTAGGCGGTATTGATTTACAGTTGCTGGGCATCGGTTTGGACGGCCATATCGGCTTTAACGAGCCGGACGACGTGTTTGTCGGCCCGACTCATGAAGTCGCGCTGGACCCCTCTACCATCGAAGCCAACGCACGTTTCTTTGATTCTGCTGATGATGTGCCGCGCAAGGCTATCACGATGGGTATGCTGTCTATTATGCAGGCGAAAAAAGTTCTGCTGATTGCCAATGGCAAAGCAAAACGTGAAATCGTCGAAAAGGCTTTCTATGGCCCGATTACGCCGCAAGTACCGGCATCTATTTTGCAGTTGCATCCCGATGTTACGGTGATTTACAGCGAAAACTAAAACTAAAAAATCCCCTTGCTCACGCAAGGGGATTTTTCTGTTTATACTGCTTTTACAATCGCGCTGACACATTCTTCGGTTGTCATATTTTCACAGTCAAGGGTGATATCTGCATATCGCGCATACAGCGGAGCCCGCTCGGCGTATAACTGTTCGAGCGTGCAGTTTTCGTCCATTGCGATACCACGCGTAGTAATATTATGGATGCGTTTTCTGACGGTGGCGGGGGAGAGATTCAAATAAATGATTTTGCCGTTTGCTTTTAAATTTTGCATACCTTCTTCGCAGTATACGGCACTGCCGCCGGTCGCAATAACACAGTTGTCACAATGCAACTCCCGTAAGACCGTGTTTTCTTTTTGTTTGAAAGCATCTAAACCTTCTTCGTTGATAATATCGCAAAGAGATTTACCATATGTGTTTTGCAAAACCAAGTCGGTGTCCACAAAATCTCGTAACAGCGATTTTGCCAGTAAAACGCCGACGGTGCTTTTGCCGCACCCCGGCATACCGATGAGAATAATGTTCATGCGTATATATCCTTTTTACAAGTTTGTTTCTTCAATTTTACTACATTTTGGGTGCTTGTCAAGCAGTCTGTTTGTATATATATTGTATAAAACACACGTATTATGCAGTAAAAATGTATATTTTTATGCATAAAAATACTTTTTATGCATAAAAACCATAAATAATGCAAAAAATACTGTATATTTTTTCATTTTGGGGTTGACAAATGTGTGCGGGCGGGGTATAATCGCTAGCATGTGGATTGGAAATGTTTTTTCAATCAAAAAAGCTACATACGGAGGCAAATAAAATGAATAAAGAAAATATTAAAAAAGTTGTGCTCGCCTATTCCGGCGGATTGGATACTTCCATCATTATCCCGTGGCTCAAAGAGAACTATAACAACTGCGAAGTGATTGCTGTTTCCGGTAACGTTGGTCAGGCTGACGAGTTGGAAGGCTTAGAAGAAAAAGCGCTCAAAACAGGTGCATCTAAGTTGTACGTGCTCGATTTGACCGAGGAATATGTAGACGAGTATATCATCCCCACCATGAAAGCGGGTGCGGTGTATGAAGAATATTTGCTGGGTACCAGTCATGCGCGTCCTTGCATTGCCAAAGGTTTGGCGGAAATTGCTATTAAAGAAGGTGCAGATGCTATCTGCCACGGTTGTACCGGTAAAGGCAATGACCAGGTGCGTTTTGAATTG
>JAZOCQ010000219.1:0-8898 GCA_045596565.1 Acutalibacteraceae bacterium | reverse complement strand
GAATATTGGCGTCGTCTTCTATCAAATATACCATTTGCGTATCACCTCTGCTACCTCTCCATTATAGCAACCTTTTCGCCGCTTTGCAACAATTTACAGAAAACAAATAGTATATTTATATATGTAATATACAAACAGTTTACTTTTTAGTCGGTTTTTCGATGCGGATGACACATTCATAATGGGTGTCGGTTTCACTGCGCATACTTTCGGCTTGCACCCCGCCTTTGCGCATGGTGGCGAGTGCGTGGTCGAGGGTGTTGAAAAACAACCGCACGTCACGGATGAGCGGTACCACGCGACGGTGGCGCGCCACCTTACCCGCGAGCAGTTTTTCGACCAGCGCTTCGCTTTGGGTGACGGTAAGACTTTTAGCTAAGATTTCAGATAACACATATCGCCGTTCCTCCGCTTTTTCCAGACGGAGTAAGCACCGTGCGTGCCGTTCGGACAGCCCGCCCTCGGTGAGAAGCCGCCGTTCTTCGGGGGACAAGCGCAACAAGCGCAGTTTATTTGCCACCGCAGATTGGGAGTACCCGAGTTTCAGTGCCGCTTCCTCTTGGGTCAAGCCGTACAGTTCAATCAGTCGCGCAATGCCCGCCGCCGTTTCAAAGCAATTCATATCCTCGCGTTGCAGATTTTCTACCATCGCGAGCAACGCTTGTTGCACACTGTCACTTTGCACGCGGATACACGGCACCGTTTTCAGCCCCGCCATTTTAGCGGCACGCAACCGCCTTTCCCCCGCGACCAGCGTGGGTTTGCCGTCCAGTATGCGAACGGTGAGCGGCTGTAAAATGCCGTTTTCCGCAATACTTTCGGACAATTCCAGCAGTTTTACGCGGTCAAAACTCTTGCGGGGTTGACTGGGGTTGGGCAAAATATCGTTTACAGGGATGTGCTCCACCCGCGCGCCCATTTTATACTTCTCTTTGCGTTTCAATTCCATTCCCAAAACCGCCTTTTATGTAATATATGGTCTCCTTTTCTACCCTACCACATAAAAAACGCCCGCCCTGTCGTTTTGACGGGGCGGGAAATGTGTTTATAACGGTTTTTTTGCAATTTTGGCGGCGGGACGCGGGAACAACGGCGGGGTCGCACTCTTTTTGTCGATAAAAAACAGTTGCCGTTCTCCACTTTCGCCTTTGCTGTCGGGCGGCAAGGTGATTTTACGCACCCGGCGCAATTCCCCGCCCAACTTTTGCATGGCGCGGCGGCTGGAAGCAAATTCCTCTTCCCCTGTGGGGCCTTTGAGCGCGATAAACCGCCCGCCGACCTTCACGTACGGCAAACAATACTCACAAAGCAGCGGCAAACCACCCACCGCGCGGGCGGTTGCAACGTCAAAGCTCTCACGCAACTGCGGTTTTTGCCCGCCGTCCTCGGCGCGCAGGTGCAAAAACTCTGCTTGCACGCCCACGGCTTTGCACACTTCCTCTAAAAACACCAAGCGTTTGTTGAGACTGTCTAAAAGGGTCAAACGGCAATCCTCCCGCAATAACGCGAGCGGTACGCCGGGAAAACCCGCGCCGGTACCCACATCAATGAGCGAAAACGCACCGTCCGGCAACAGCGGCGCCGCCGCCAGACTGTCTGCAAAGTGTTTTACCGCAATATCGGTGGGGTCAACGATGGCGGTAAGGTTCATTTTCTCATTCCACTCCACCAACAAGCGCGCATAGATATCCAACCGCTCACACAAAGCGGCATCCACCTCTACCCCCACCGCAAACGCGGCTGTTTTGAGCAAATCCTTATCTATCATACGGTTTCTCCTGTGTTTTCATCGGCTGTTTCACGTGAAACGTGATTTTTATCGGTATATACAATCAAGACTGATACATCGGCGGGACTGACACCGCTAATGCGGGATGCTTGTTCGATACTGCGCGGACGCACGCGGTTTAACTTCTCTTGCGCCTCTTTGCGTAAGCCGACAATGGTGGTATAGTCCAAATCGGCGGGCAACAACCGTTTTTCCAACCGCCGCATCTGTGCAATATCCGCCATCTGCCGACGGATATACCCTTCATACTTAATTTCAACCTCTACCTGTTCCAGTACCAGTTTGGGCAAGTCGGGGCGGGTAGTATCCACACTTTCCAGCGCTGCATAGTCGATTTGCGGGCGGCGCAACAGGTCAATCAGTTTGATGCCCGTTGTCAGCGGAGTTGTTCCACGTGAAACAAGGATTTCGTTTAATTGTTCACTCGGCGGCAGCACCGTTTTCTCCAAACGCTCGCGTTCCGCGGCTTTCAGTGTCTGTCGTTCACGGAAATGCGCCCAGCGCGTATCATCCACCAAGCCCACCTCTCTGCCGATGGGGGTCAAACGCTCGTCAGCGTTGTCTTGGCGTAGCACCAAGCGGTATTCCGAGCGCGAAGTCATCATACGGTACGGGTCGGAGCACCCTTTGGTCACCAAATCGTCAATGAGTGTGCCGATATACCCGCTTGCGCGGTCTAATACGAGCGGCGTGCGATTAAGCACGCGGTTTGCGGCGTTAATACCCGCCACCAAGCCTTGCGCTGCCGCTTCTTCGTAACCCGAACTGCCATTAAACTGCCCTGCGCCGTATAAACCCTCTACGTTTTTAAATTCCAGTGTGGCGCACAGTTGCAACGGGTCCACGCAATCATACTCTATGGCATACGCAGGGCGCATCACCTGTACGTTTTCAAGACCGGGAATGGTGCGCAAGAATTTCAGTTGCACGTCCACCGGAAGCGAGGAACTTAAGCCCTGTAAATACATTTCCTCGGTGTTCTTACCGCACGGCTCGATAAACACCTGATGCCGTTCTTTTTCCGCAAACCGCACCACCTTATCCTCAAAACTCGGACAATACCGCGGGCCGACACCCTCAATCACACCGCTGTATAACGGAGAACGGTGTAAATTCTCTTGAATGACCGCTTTGGTCTCGGCGGTGGTCCAGGTGATATGGCACGGCAGCGTGTTTTTGAGGTCCTTTGTCGTTTCAAACGAGAACGGCGTGACGGGGTCTTCCCCCTCTTGCCGTTCCATATTAGAAAAATCAATGCTGCGGCGCAACACGCGAGACGGCGTACCCGTTTTAAAACGGCGCAGCTCCACACCCAGCGCTTGCAACGAAGCAGACAGTTCGGTTGCGGCAAACACGCCGTCGGGGCCGCCCTCATAATGCACGTCCCCCACGAAAATACGCCCCTTTAAGAACGTACCGGTTGCGAGCACCACCGTATCCGCCAAATACTGTGCACCAAGGCGGGTGGTGAGCAAGAATGTACCGTCGTCGGTTTTCTCAATCGCGGTAATTTCCGCTTGCCGCAACGCGAGGTTTTCCTGCAATTCCAGTGCGTGCTTCATATACGTTGCATACTCTCTGCGGTCAATCTGTGCGCGGAGAGAATGCACGGCGGGGCCTTTGCCGCGGTTGAGCATACGCGACTGCAAGAAAGTGGCGTCCGCCGCTTTTCCCATTTCGCCGCCCAGCGCATCAATTTCCCGCACCAGATGTCCTTTTGCGGTACCGCCGATAGACGGATTACACGGCATATTGCCCACCCAATCCATATTCACCGTAAACACGCAAGTCTTACAACCAAGGCGCGCCGCCGCCAGACCCGCTTCAATACCCGCGTGTCCCGCGCCGACCACGGCAACCTGATAACTTTCCTCTAAAAATTGCATGGGCCTCTCCCCTTTTTCGTTAACCCGAATCAGATTTTGTGATGCGGATTGTTTCATGTGAAACAATCCATTGCTATCTTCCTGCGCGCCGACCGCGCCGTCTTTGCGTGCGTCTTCCCGCCGCGTTTTTCTGCTTTTTTCCGCACTTTTGCAGTAAAAGTGGAAAATACCATAGTTTTCAACTTTTCCACAAGTTTTCAACCGACCTATTGTCGAATTGCAGATATACAAGTCGATTATACGCCTAAAATATACAGAGCGTTATATTTTCTTGCTCCATTTTCCCCATTTCCACACACTTTTCCACATATAAAACGGTGGTTTTTTCGCATAAACACAGGGTTTTTGCGGGTTTTCCCCATATTTTGGAAAGCGCGTTTTTGTAAAGGCGTAGCTACAATTTGTATTAGGGTGACAAAATACGATGCATATAAAACACAAAATATGCATGTATTATAACAATGCAGTATTTTGTGAAAAGAGGGTCCCTATATGTCCCGCAAACCCATTCGTTTTTCTTCCATTGCAATCTTTTTGCTGGCGATTTTGGTAACCTTGTTACTGTCCCGCGCGGAGGAAAGCCGCAAAGCAGCGGCAATGGAAAACTCCCCCGACACCGTGCCGGTGCTGATGTACCATCACATGCTGTCCAAAACCGACCAAAGCTGCTACGCCACCAACGATATCGTTACCTTTAAAGAGGACTTTGAGCAACAGTTGCAGTGGCTCAAAAACGAGGGGTACCAATCGGTCTCCCCCGACCAACTTATCGCGTGGTTTTATGACGGTGCGCCGCTCCCCGAAAAGTCGGTGATGCTCACCTTTGACGACGGGTATATGAGCAACTATATCTACGCCTACCCGCTTTTAAAGCAATACGGGTTTTCAGCGGTGATTTTCTCGGTGACGGGGAAAATCTCAGAACAGCCGGTCGCGTTTCAAGCCAATCAGGTCAATATGCTGGATGCCGCCTCTATGTTGGCGGGCGGGGACGTGTTTTACTACGCTTCCCACACCCATGACCTGCACACCCTCCACGGCAAACACTCCGCTTTGGTGGATGCGCCCGCCTCGACGGTGCAAGCAGACCTCACACAAAGTCTCCAAGCGCTCACAGCCTACCCCTCTGCCGGCACCGAAATTTTCTCCTACCCTTACGGCAATTATAGCGACGCGGTCATCGACGTGTTAAAGCAAAACGGCATCCGTCTCGCCTTTCGCGCCACCAAGGGCAAACTCACCCGCGAGAGTGACCCTTACGCCCTACCACGCTATCCGGTGTCCTATAAAGTGTCTTTTAAAACCTTTCAAAGCTATTTTTTCTAGATTTTTAATTACACTTAGTATAAAGCAACGCCTGTAAAACTGTTTGTAAACTCTTGTAACGCCCGCAGACATCTGCGGGCGTTACGGTTTTATTATTCTGTTTGCGCGTCTGCGGGGGAGTCTTGCGTTTCGCTTAGCGCGTCGGTTTCCTCTTCCGCCTCTTCGTGCGGGACGCAGGTCATGGACACCAGTCGATTATCCTCTCCTATACGCATCACGCGCACGCCCTTAGACGGACGGTGACACAACCGCACTTCGTCCGATTGGATACGGATGATAATGCCGTCTGCGGAGATGAGGATAACGTCCTCACTGCCATCCACCATCTTAATCCCTGCCACCTTGCCAAATTCGGCGGTGTGGTAGTTGGTGATACCTTTACCGGCACGGGATTGGATACGATAGTCGGACAGTTCACTGCGTCTGCCGTAACCTTTATCCGAAACGGTGAGCAGGGTGGCGTTTTCTTTGCACAATTCCATACCCACCACTTCATCGCCCTCGGCGAGTGTAATCGCTTTCACGCCGCGGGCGGTTCTGCCCACCACGCGAGCGTCGTTTTCGTCAAAGCGGATAGCCATACTGTTGCGGGTGGCGACCAACATGGTTTGGTTTCCGTCGGTGAGATGCACCCACGCGAGCTCGTCGCCCTCATCCAAGTCAATCGCAATCAAGCCGTTTTTACGGATATTGGCATACGCAGACAGTTTGGTGCGTTTGATGATGCCCTTGCGGGTAACCATACACAGATAGCCGTCGGTCACGTCGCTGTCGCCACGAATAACCGCGGTGACTTTTTCCTCTTTTTCGATGGGCAAGAGGTTGATAATGTTCATACCTTTCGCCGTTCTGGCACCTTCCGGCACTTCATAGGCTTTTAAGCGATACACTTTACCGAACGAGGTAAAGAAATAGATGTAATCTTTACTGCCGCACGCAAACATGGTCTCGGTAAAGTCCTCTTCGCGGGTGCCCATACCCACGATACCTCTGCCGCCGCGTTTTTGGGTGCGGTAGGTGTCGGCTGCCTGGCGTTTGATGTAACCGAGTTTGGTCATGGTGAGCACGCAGTCTTCATCGGGAATCAAGTCCTCGATATCCACCTCGCCCGACACGATAGAAATGTCGGTGCGGCGTTCATCGCCGTATTTATCCCGCATACGCAAGCATTCTTCTTTGACAATCGCACGCACTTTGTTTTCATCTGCCAAAATGCCTTCCAGCTCGGCAATACGAGCGAGCAGTGCGTTGAGTTCATCTTCGATTTTCTGGCGTTCGAGACCCGACAACTGGCGCAACCGCATCTGCACGATCGCTTCTGCTTGCACCTCATCAAAGCCGAACCGTTCCATCAGTCGCGCTTTGGCGTCGGCGGTATCTGCCGATGCGCGAATCATATTGATAACTTCGTCGATGAAATCAACCGCGGTGTGCAACGCTTCCCAAATATGCGCTTTTTCCTTGGCTTTGCGCAACTCGAACAAGCAACGGCGGGTAATCACTTCCTGCTGGAACTTGATATATTCTTCTAAAATCTGTTTTAAGTTTAAGATGCGCGGTACACCGTTCACCAGACACAACAAAATCACACCGAAGGTGGTTTGCATTTCGGTGTAGGCGTACAGTTGATTTAACACCACCTGCGGTACGGCATCTTTTTTCAGGTCAATGACAATGCGCAAACCCTCACGACTGGAATGGTCCACCACGTCGCGGATACCCTCGACGCGTTTGCTGTCCACCAAGTCGATGATGGATTTCACCAGTTTCAGTTTATTGACCTGATACGGAATTTCGCTGATAACGATGCGGGCATGGTTACCCTCTTCTTCAATTTCCGCTTTGGAACGCACAATCAGACGGCCTCTGCCGGTGGCGTAGGCGGCGCGGATACCCGCTCTGCCCATAATCACGCCACCCGTGGGGAAATCGGGACCTTTGACGTGTTCCATAATATCGTTGAGTTCCGCTTCCGGATTGTCAATCAACAGACAAATGGCATCCACCACTTCGCACAGGTTGTGCGGCGGGATATTGGTCGCCATACCTACCGCAATACCCATCGACCCGTTCACGATAAGGTTGGGGAAACGGGACGGCAGTACGGTGGGTTCTTCTAAACGGTCGTCGTAGTTACCGACGAAATCCACCGTTTCTTTTTCGATGTCGGCGAGCATATCCAGCGACATTTTGCTCATACGCGACTCGGTATAACGGTAAGCAGCGGCGGGATGGCCGTCAATCGAACCGAAGTTACCGTGTCCGTCAATCAGCGGATACCGCAGTGAGAAATCCTGCGCCATACGCACCATCGCATCGTACACCGACGCGTCACCGTGCGGATGGTACCGACCCAGCACCGAACCGACGGTATCGGCGCACTTACGGTATGCTTTATCGGGTGTCAAGCCGTTTTCGTGCATGGTATAGAGGATACGGCGGTGCACCGGTTTTAAGCCATCGCGTACATCCGGCAAAGCGCGGGACACAATGACCGACATGGAATATTCGAGGAAACTCTTTTTCATTTCCTGTTCCAAGTCCACCTCAAACACCTTGGTAGGGGTGCCGCCGGCGGTCTCCTGTAATTGTTCGGTTACTTGCTTTTCAGTGTCCATACTCTACTCGTTCCTTTCTTTTCTGCACGCATCCACCAGCGCGCGGAAACTGTCCATATCGTCTATCAACCGTTTGGGGACCGCAATGTATCCGTAACGGCTATAAAATTCCAAAATCGTATCGCCCTCAACTGCGTGACGCATTTCTTTCCACGGGATAGCGGTCACGCCGCGGCGTTCACCGCCGTCTGCAATCACCGCTTTTTCGGTAACTTTAAAGGTGAAACGGAAATTTTGGGAAGAAAACGTAAATTTTGCGCGGGCGCGGGCGCCAAAAAACGCATACCCGACCACCACAACCACCGTCAGCCAGAAAACAATGGCGGCGGTTGCAAACGCGCCCTCGTTTGCAATGAGCAACGCGAGCAAAAAGCCAATCACACAGCCCGACGGCACACTCGCCCTCACCGCGCGGCGGGACAGTTCTTTGATAACCAGTGCGCTGTCCGCATCCGAATAGGAAACCGCCGCTTCAAACAACGTTTTGACGGGTGCGGGCGGGTCAATTTCAAACGGTGTCACGCGGGTGCAACGGATAGGCGCTTTGCATTTGCAAAAAGCTGGCGGCAACGCCGACAGCGCCAGTGCACGCACCGCATTGGCGGTGTCAGCGGTCATACACCGCGCGGGTAACACGATACCGCGACCCGCCGTATTGACGAACACCAGCATATCCTCTTGCTCAAAAAACAAGATTTTATCCGAAAAAGACATGGTGACACTGCCCGAAACAGTGGTTTTTATCACCGAACGGTCATTGACCGTCACCGTCCCCGCAAACACCTGTCCGCCGGAAACTGCGGTGTCATAGCCTTTTTCCGCCTGCCGTATACGCAGCCACGGCATCACCGCGAAATTGTAAAAGAGTAACAAAGCGGCGGGGATGAGCAACGACAGTGCATCCCACGTGAGCAACGCCTCTATGCCGTACGCGCGATACAGTGACATATACGGCACCGCTACCATCGCGAGCACCAGAAACAGTCCGATGCGCTTCACCGTAGACGCACTGCTAAACTGCGTCACCACTTTATAAAACGAAACATATTCTGCTTTGCTTAGGTCCACCGCGAAATGTACCGCGGCGGGTTTTTGTTGTTCTGTCATATTAAATATCCAAATTCTTCACGTATTGTGCGTTTTTCTCGATAAATTCTTTGCGGGGTTCGACCTTATCTCCCATCAAAATGGAGAACGTTTCATCCGCCGCAATGGCATCCGACAAATTCACTTTCAGCATGGTACGGAACGCGGGGTCCATCGTGGTTTCCCACAACTG
>JAZOCQ010000218.1:0-2401 GCA_045596565.1 Acutalibacteraceae bacterium | reverse complement strand
CACAAAGGACGGCAACGCTTGCTGTGCAACCTGCAAATTATCGCCGATAACAACCGAACCGGTATTTGCAATCGCTTCATTTACACTGGTTTCTACAGCGGTAATGACCGGTTTTTGCACAAACACGTTGTATATACCGTTGGCAAGCGGTTGACTGAGCGTAAATGCCAAAACCACCGCCGCAACAATACCCGCCAAACCGATAATACTTCTCACAAAACCAATTTTGCGTCCGCGCAAAACCAAGTATACAAAAATCAGTATAACCGCAATATCCAATATGTATCCCATATCCGTTTTCTCCTTTTATATGTTATATTGTGACAACACTTGCAATCCTAAAATCATCACGTGATTGCCGACACCAGCCACGCGACTGCCATCCGCGGCAACCGCCGTTGTATCTGCAAAACCGCGCGCATTGAACCGATATAACAAACCATCGGTCAATACATGATAGGTATTATCCAGCACCGATATATCACGGCAAGCACCTTCTATATTACCCGAAAACGCCGCTGTGCCGTCTGTTTTAATATATGACACCGTGCCGCCGGATGCCGCGCCGTACGGCTTTGTCACCACTGCAACACTCTTATCGCCAATCGCGAATGCTGTCAATTCACCCTCTGTAAAAATGTATTGCTGACAGGTATCCTTTTTAGGCTGGTACATCCATACACTGTCGTCGCATACCGCGGCAATAACCGCATCGGTCAGATACGCCAGTCGGCATATCATCGTATCTCTCTTAGCATAACTGTAAAGCGGTTTCTCGGACGCAGAAGACAAAGATAACACTTCTATGCCACTGCGCATCGCGCCCTGTTGTGCACCGACAGTGGCAACTGCCACTTCTCGACCACCGGGAGAAAACGCCACGTCCACAATCAAACTGCTGCACAACCGTTCGTATATCAAATCGCCGTGCACCGAATATACCAACAGTTTGGCATTATATCCCTGCTGGGCGGCGGTAACAACCGCAACATTGCCGTTGGTATGTACCGCGGCGGTAAGAATGTCATAGTCGGTAGTGATGGTAAATACCGTTTTAGAACGCATTTCCAGTTGCAGCCGTTTGCCGCCGCTTTCCGCCAATAACACATACTTTCCCGCTGTACGCAACAGCGGTGCAGTATACGAATGGGTGCGGCGCATCACCTCTTTGCCCTGCATATTGAGCATGGTAACGTAGGTGTCACTGAGCAAAACCACACAACTATCCGCGGTATCCATCTGATAAATCAAACTGCCAGACACATCCACGGGATACCCGCTGGTTTCTCCCTCGGTAAACAAGTTACCGATTTGCGGTACCAATGTCGAGGGTGACAGTTTATCCCAATTTTGCACCAAAGTACCGACCAACACAGCCGCGAGTACCGCCACACCAAAACGCAACCAAAACCGTCGTCTGCGGCGTACACGGCGGGTATGCCGCTGCGTGCTTTCCTGTTTACGCTTTTGCGCTCCCATGCGGGACTGTCACCTCCTCATACAACACTTTTTCAAGTCGCAAACCCTTTGCGGGCGCGGTGGTGCCCGCCGATTCACGCTTACCGCTATGTAGCGCGGTTTCAATGGCAGTGACGGGCAGTCGTCCCGCCGCCATATCCAACAAAGTGCCCACCATAATGCGCACCATATTATACAAAAACCCGTTTGCTTCCACCGTAAAGGTCACCATATCGCCTTGACGCTCCACAGAAAATGCCGTTACGGTACGCACCGCATCCACCGTATCCGCACCCGCGGCGCAAAACGCCGAAAAATCGTGGGTGCCGACATACGCCTGTGCGAAACGGTGCAACTGTTCCGCATCCAGCGGATACGGATGTTTCGTCACGAATGTATCGATAAACGGATTGCGACAGTGAGAATTCCACACACGGTAACAATACCGCTTACCGCGTGCGGCATACCGCGGGTGAAAATCAGCGGGCACTTCTTTGCAATCGTACACCGCAATATCCTCCGGCAGATGCATATTGAGTGCTAACGGCATTTTATAAGCGGAAATATCACAATCCGTATCGAAGGTACAGCAAAACATTTCGGCATGCACGCCGGTATCGGTGCGACTGCATCCAATCACGCCCGCACGCGTACCGGTCAGCGCCTCAATGGCGTTTTGTAAAGTTTCTTGCACCGATACGGCGTTGGGTTGCACCTGCCATCCGTGGTAGGCGGTGCCGTCATACCGCAACGTCAGCAACAACCTTCTCACCTTCGCATCTCCTTTACAAAACCGGTTTAACTATCACATTTAAAAGAACAAAACCCGCAAGCAAAACCGCGCACACGGCAAATGCGATATAATCTCTCGCCGCCAGTTGCAAGGTTTTCATACGTGTTCTGCCGTTGCCGCCCTGATAACAGCGACATTCCATCGCGGTTG
>JAZOCQ010000217.1:0-1674 GCA_045596565.1 Acutalibacteraceae bacterium | reverse complement strand
AATGCCAATGCCACTCCCGACCGCTACCACGGCGACAGACATTTGGCAGATGCGGTCATACGGCAGTTTTCACCGTTGGACACGGTGGCGTTTTTCAACTCTATCGGTGTGTCTTGTGTGCAGCGCCCTGACGGTAAATATTATCCCAGAGCGGAACAGGCGGCGGCTGTTTTGGACCAGTTGCGTGCCGAAATGGCGGTACTGGGTGTTACGGAACAATGTGACACCGCGGTGCAGTCGATAAAAAAGACAAAAGACGGCTTTGCCGTGTGTGCCGATAACGGCAATTTCACCGCAAAAACGGTGCTGATCTGTACGGGCGGTGTCGCGGCACCGCAGTTGGGCGGTTGCGTAGACGGGTACGGGTTGTTGACCGCTTTCGGGCACACCAAAACGCCGCTTTTCCCGTCAATTGTGCAATTAAAAACCGACGTGACCTTTATTAAGGCGATGAAGGGGTTGCGGGTGGACGGCACGGTAACTATTTCTACCGACCAAGAGACGCGTAGCGACACGGGAGAAATTCTGTTTACAGAATATGGTCTTTCGGGTCCTGCTGTGATGCAGGTATCCCGCGTGGCAGGTAACTGGGAGCGCGCTAAAAAAGGCGCTTGCACGGTGTCCTTAGATGTGTTTCCCGATATGCGAGAGCAGGATCTTGTTACCCTGTTGTCCCGCAGACGTGCGCTGAAAGGCAGAACGCTTGAAAATTTCTTTACGGGGTTTCTTAACAAGCGCATCGGTCAAACGGTCATACGTGTGGCAGGACTGCCGTTGACAGCACCTGTTGACAGGTTGACCGATGATGACATTGTAAAACTTGTAAGACTGCTCAAGAATTGGACGTTTACGGTGCTCGGTACCAAAGGGTTTACGGGCGCACAGGTGACCGCAGGCGGTATTACGGCGAACGAATTTCATAACAGCACGATGGAATCTTGTTATCAGCAAGGAATTTTTGCCGCGGGCGAAGTGTTGGACGTGGACGGCGATTGCGGCGGCTTTAATCTGCAATTCGCATTTGCTTCTGCCGCGGTGGCGGCAGGCGGTATTTTGCGGCGCGTGAAAGGGAGTGCCGTAAAATGACCAAACTGCGTGTAGCATCCATTCGTATGCCGCTGGAGTATACCGCTGCGACCTTAAAAATCGCCGCGGCGAAAAAGGCGAAAATACGTGAAACGGATATTGTTTCCTTAAAACAAATCAAAAAATCGGTAGATGCCCGTAAAAAGCAAGCGGTGCATTTCACCGTGACGGTGGATATGGAAATCAAAGGGGACGTTGCCGCTGTGGAGGCGCGGGCGAAAGACCCCGCCGTGAGTATGGTGGAAATAACACCGTACATTTTACCGATCACCTTGCCGACACCGCCTGCAGCACGTCCCGTGGTGGTGGGCAGTGGTCCCGCAGGGCTGTTTGCGGCATTAACGTTGGCACGGGCAGGCGCTTGCCCCATTCTTTTAGAACGCGGGCGGGACGTGGACAGGCGGCAAAAAGACGTGGAAGCGTTCCGCAAAACGGGTGTGCTGGATCCTCACTCCAACGTACAGTACGGCGAAGGCGGTGCGGGTACGTTTTCGGATGGAAAACTCAACACCGGCATCAAAGATGCGCGGTGTCGATTTGTGTTGGAACAACTGGCGGCATTTGGCGAGTGCAAGTCGGATCGTAGCC
>JAZOCQ010000216.1:0-2430 GCA_045596565.1 Acutalibacteraceae bacterium | reverse complement strand
CACAAGGGTACACGGTGGACAGCGCCCAGAAAGCGTCCCACGGCACTAAAATTTTGTTGCATATCAAGGACAACACCGCAGACGAGAATTATGACGAATTTTTGACGTGGTATCGGTTACAGGATATCGTCAAAAAATATTCCGATTATATTCGTTACCCCATCAAAATGGATGTGGAAAAGACCCGTTTAAAAGAGGGGACCGGTGTGGACGGCAAACAGCCGGAATATGAGAGTTACACCGAAAATGAAACGTTAAACAGTATGGTGCCGCTGTGGAAAAAGAATAAGAATGAAATCACCGTTGAAGAGTATAACGATTTTTATAAATCCAAATTCTCGGATTACAGCGACCCTGTAAAGGTCATTCATTCCAGCACCGAGGGTGCGGCAACTTACAACGCGTTGTTGTTTATCCCCTCCAATGCGCCGTTTAATTACTACACCCGCGAATATGAAAAAGGGTTGCAGTTGTATGCGAGCGGCGTGCTCATTATGGATAAGTGCGCTGACCTTTTGCCTGATTATTTCAGTTTTGTGAAAGGTCTTGTTGATTCGCAGGATTTGTCGCTCAACATTTCTCGTGAGATGTTGCAACACGACCGCCAGCTAAAGGTCATTGCCTCCCGTCTCGAAAAGAAAATCCAGAGCGAACTCACTTCTATGTGCAAGAATGACCGCGAAAAGTATGAGGCGTTTTTTAAGAATTTTGGGCTACAACTGAAATTCGGTGTGTATAACGATTACGGTATGTACAAGGACGTCTTGCAAGATTTGATTTTGTTCGTTTCCTCGTTTGAAAATAAGTATACTACCCTTGCGGAATACGTGTCCCGTATGACAGAGGAACAAAAATATATCTATTACGCTTGCGGTGATACGGTAGATAAAATCGCGAAATTACCGCAAACCGAAATGGTACGGGAAAAAGGTTTTGAGATTCTGTATCTCACCGATGATGTGGACGAATTTGCGTTGCAGATGTTACACACGTATGCCGACAAACCCTTTAAATCCGTCTCGGCGGGCGATTTAGGGTTTGATGAGGATGACGCAGACACCAATAAGACGGATGCACAGTACGAGGCGTTGCTTGCGGCTCTCACTAAGGCGCTGGACGGCAAGGTCAAAGCGGTCAAAATCTCTAAACGTTTAAAAACGCATCCCGTGTGTTTGTCCAGTGAGGGTGTGTTGTCCATTGAAATGGAAAAGGTGCTCGCCTCCATGCCCGGACAGCAAGCCCCCAAAGCAGAGCGGGTATTGGAACTCAACGCCGAGCATCCTGTGTTCCAAAAACTCATCGCGTTGCATACCGACGGTTCGGATAAGCTCTCCGAGTATGCAAAATTACTGTATGACCAAGCACTGTTGATTGAAGGGCTGCCGGTAGAGGATGCGGTGGCATTCTCGGCTCGCATTTGCACTTTGATGGCGGAATAAGATAAAGAGGGTATTGTATCGATATGCGGACTTTTATTCAAAAACATTTTCGTATCACACATACTAAGCGGTCGTGTATCGTTGCCGCAGTGGTGACGGCGTTGCTGCTTGGCATTGTGCTGGCATATACCGGCAGCTTTTTGGAGACGCCTACCGTTTGGCGTATTCTGTTGTTTAGCGGTTGCTTGATTGCGCCGTTCATTATCGGGTTGCTGATTGCTTTTCGTATACAATGGCGACAGGAAATTGCACGGCAATGTTTTAATACCGCCTTGTTTTTCTTGTTGCCCGTGGTAACGATTACCATGACCGAGGCGCTCAACAACATATTTGTGTATGATATGACCTATTTCGGCTTTGCGGCGAATTATTTTTTGACGCTGTTGTTGCAAGGTGTAGTATACGCTGTATCGGGTAGTTTCCGTTTACCTATTCTCGTTCTCAATCCTCTGCTGTTCTGTATGGGACTGGTCAACTTCTTTATGATGCAGTACCGCGGCACGCCGTTTGTACCGATGGATTTTTTGAGTCTGGGTGTGGCAGATGCCATTTTAGAGCAGTATGACTACGCTTTAAATTACGCGGTTGTCGGCGCTTTGCTGCTGCTGGTATTTTTAATTGTGGTAGGTATACGCCTCAAAACACCGTCTTTTCGGTTGGTTACCCGCATCATTGCACGTGTTACAATCGGTGTGTTATTTCTCGTCGTGATGCTGACCTTTTTCCTCACTTCGTTTTTTGCTCGCTTTGGCGTGAAACCTGATTTTTGGAATCAGGCGCGCGGCTATCGAAATTACGGCTTTACGTATAGCTTTTTTATCAATATCAAATACCTGTACGTATTAGAACCCGCGGGATATGATGCTGATTTGGTGGAGACGTACGTGGAGGAAATGCTTGCCGGCGAGGAAGAACCCACCCAAAGCGAAGTAACCCCGCACATCATTTGTATTATGAACGAGGCACTGTCCGATTTGTCGGTGCTCGGTGA
>JAZOCQ010000215.1:0-7713 GCA_045596565.1 Acutalibacteraceae bacterium | reverse complement strand
TTTCACCAAGTCCCTTAGAGCGCTGAATGATGTATTTCTGTCCGTCAATATCTTCCAGGATTTTGGACTTTTCACTTTCGTTATATGCAAAGTACGTATCGCTCTTGGTATTAATCTCGTACAGAGGCGTTTCGGCAATGTATACGTACCCCTGTTCAATCAGAGTGGGCGTTAAACGGTACAGCATTGCCAAAATCAGCGTGCGAATCTGGAAGCCGTCCACGTCGGCATCGGTACAGATGATGATCTTGTTAAAACGCAACTGACTGAGATCAAAGGTAGCCAAGTTTTTATTGGACTTGGTGCGCACTTCTACACCGCAACCGAGAATTTTCAGCAGATTGACAATGATCTCGCTCTTAAAAATCTTATCAAACTCCGCTTTCAGACAGTTGAGAATTTTACCGCGCACGGGGATAATTGCTTGAAAATCGGGGTTACGTGCTTGCACGCAAGCACCCATAGCGGATTTGCCCTCCACGATAAACAATTCGCGCTCGGATACGTCACGGCTGCGGCAATCCACAAAGGTTTCCACGCGAGAGGTCAAATCGTTGCTCGATTGCAATGTTTTCTTGAGGTTCAAGCGGGTGTTTTCCGCTTTTTTACGGCTGCGTTTATTGATGAGAATTTGCTCCGCCATCTTATCCGCTTCCGCTTTGTTCTCTAAGAAAAACACTTCCAGATTATGCCGTAAGAAATCGGTCATTGCCTCTTGGATGAATTTGTTGGTAATCGCCTTTTTGGTTTGGTTTTCATACGACGTCTGGGTAGAGAACGAAGAAGAAACCAACAACAAGCAATCCTGCACGTCCTGATAGCTGATTTTACTCTCATTTTTCAGGTACTTGCCATTTTGTCGCAAATACGCATCCACCTGTGACACAAACGCCGAACGCACCGCTTTTTCGGGCGAACCGCCGTGCTCCAGCCAACTGGAATTGTGGTAATATTCCTGCATAGCCAATTTATTGGAAATGCACATTGCCACGTTGAGTTTTACTTTATAATCCGGCTTGTCTGCACGGTCACGTCCCTGCCGTTCCGCCGTCCAGAACTGTACACCCGTCAAAGTAGCGTCTCCCGCTACTTCGGTCAAATAGTCCACAATGCCGTTTTCGTATACAAACTCTTCCGTTTGAAAACCTTTATCCTGTTGTACTTTCAGTACAAACCGGAGATTATTGTTTACAATCGCCTGACGGCGCATGATGTCTCGATAATATTCTACGGGAATATTAATGTCAGTAAACACCTCTAAGTCGGGTTTCCAACGAATAATGGTGCCGGTGTCACGCTTATTGTACGGTTCTTTTTGCAAACCGCCCACGTTTTCGCCTTTTTCAAAGTGCAAAGTATATTTGAACCCGTCACGGCGCACTTCCACGTCCATATATTCGGATGAATACTGGGTTGCGCAAGCACCGAGACCGTTTAAACCCAGCGAAAATTCATAGTTTTCGGCGGCGTTGGTATTATATTTACCGCCCGCATACATTTCGCAGAAAATCAGTTCCCAATTGTACCGTTCTTCTTTGGGGTTATAGTCCACCGGTATGCCACGGCCGAAATCCTGCACCTCAATCGAACCGTCCGAGAAACAGGTGGTGACAATGTGGTCACCGTGTCCCTCGCGCGCCTCGTCAATAGAATTGGAAAGGATTTCAAACACCGCGTGCTGACAGCCTTCCAAACCGTCAGAACCGAAAATAACCGCCGGACGTTTACGCACACGTTCGGCGCCTTTTAATGATGTGATACTTTCGTTACCGTAACCCGTTTTCTTTTGTGCCATTTCATTCATCCGTTCTTTTGGTAGTTAAATATTACTGTATATTCTACCTCTAAAATCACGTTTCGTCAAGTGAGGTTTCTTTTATCAACGGCGTGCATCAAACCAAACAAACGCACGAAACGACCCGAGAAGAGCGGCAGTGCCGCTCTTCTCGGGTCGCTTACACTCACTTCTTGCTTTGGGCGCTGACAACTTCCATCTCCTTATCACTTGTTTTTTTGCGTCCAAAAATAGTATGACGAAACAGAAGAATGTTTAAAAGAATAAAAAATACAATTAAAATAATCAAAGTCAAAATCGGTTTTTTAGGTGCCAACGTCGCCAGCAACATGATAGGAAAGCCAAATACAATCGCGGGGAAATTTTGATACACCATATTATCAGCAGCGGGTGTTTTGAAATCACCATCTATTTCTCGCAAAAGAATTGTTCCCGTACTTGCGGTTCCCGCCAGCATACCGTACATCATCAAAAACTGTTGCTCCGAATAGTCGCTAAACAATTTTTTTGCAACAAAATAATTGTACACGTAGGTAATCACTAACCCCACAACCCCAAGAATGGTCATAATGCCCCAATATTTACCCAAAACACCAAGTCTTATGGCAGCTATACCGGCAACGACCATAATGTCAAAAAAGAAATTGCTGATTCTCGTCATCAGAAAATCGTTTACGTAGTCCCGCTTCATAAATCGTTTTCTCTGTAAAAAGGACACGATACACTTGATTGCCGTCGCAGATAATACACCCAGCAAAAAGTTAAAACCGTATATCACGGAACGCATACCCGGCAAAACATTCCCCAGCAAACGCATACATAAATACGTCAACAAATACGCGGCAAAGACGAAACAAACCTGAACGGTTATTTTATCAATGCTGCCTTGCATCGGGATTTCATTTGCGCCTTCAACCTGCTCGGTTAGGGTGTTGGCGGTTTTTGAGGACTTTGTCATCAACTTGTTTTTTCTTTTGAACACATTTAAGTGAACCACTCCGCCGATACTTGCGCTCAAAAAGCCCAGCGCTGCGATGGTAAGGCCAAAACTTTTACCGCCCTCAAATCCAAACTCCGTTTCGTATATAGTGCCGTAATTGAGCGCTTGCCCGCTGCCTTGTCCATATCCAAAAGGCAATAAAAGTCCTGCCGCTGAGAAAAAGTCGGTCATAATCATAGCGGCGACGATGGTAATCGCAAGCCCGAAAATAGCTTGAATCAAATATGTGGATACGGTGGTTACACCCGTGTTGAAAATCTCTGTCGTTCTCTGCTTGGTAAATTTATTTTTTGAAGATTTAAAAGTAGAAGCAATAAACCCAAGTGCCAAGGTGTGATATGTAAGAATTTCCAAATTCTCATATCCGCTTTGGTTGAAAAATTGGGTTTCAAATAAAACCTTTCCGGTAATTAAATCATATATACCCGCAAAAACGAGCAAAAGAATACCCGCCAAAACCGACGTGGGTATCAAGGATGCCTCTAATAATTTTATACCCCTTTTCAGGGCGTTTGCTATCAATAAACTCAATAGCAATATGCCGATAAGATTAACATAACCCCATATATTAGAGTCCCAAAAACTTTCCATCTGCATCACCTCTGCGAATATTTTTATAACGGTTATATATATGCACGTATTTCAGCGCATTAAATCGTTTATCGCCCTTTAATTGATATACTTTTCCGTCAGCATATATGTTTAATTTGTTTTTGCCCAAAATCGTGACAGCAGATATTTCATCAAAAACAAACTCATAACCATCACGTTCGTTTTCATCGATTACAATACGGTTTCCATACAGAACAATCGACGCGTGTTTCTTCACCGGTCTTTTTTTCTTATACACGATTACTTCAAAAATCGAAACGGTTTCTTTATATATCGGGTTGGTTATAAGCGTCGTTACGTCAAGTTGATTGATATACTCCTTTTGGTAATCGTACCACTCGGAAACAAAAGCAAACGGCAGTGTAAATCCAACGCCGCGCAGTCTTGTCGAAGTATCATACAAAACGGTTTTACCGCACGTTTCACATTTCAATGTATCTTGATGGCTCTTAAAAACGGATAACCCGCAACAAGGACAAACATAAATCGCTCGTTCCAAAAACTCAGCCCTTTTGGGATGGTCAAAAGTAGCCGTATCGTTTGCCTCGTTTACATAAAGTCCATGATGTATTCTTTCGAACAATTCCTCTTTGCTTAATTTTTCATATTCCTCGGGCATAATCACTTCCGATACGTAAGAGCGCATTTCCCCCTTACGAACCACGTCACTCCAACGAGGATGAACGCCGTAACCGCCCTCAATACGATACAGCACAATGGGAAGATTTAACTTTTTAGCCAGCGATGCTATGGAAGGGTTAATATATTCCGTCTTGCCGCTGAAAGTGCGGTTACCTTCCGGCGCGATTGCAATCGTGCCTCCCTCTTTGGCAACACGCATGCAGATTTTAATAGCGTTGATATCTAAAGTTTGCTTCTTTATGGGGATAGGTGCCACTAAATACCGTATTACGGAAGACAACCAGCCAATGGAAAAAATATCTTCCGTGGCGAGATAATATATAGGCCGCTTCATCGACATACCTACAAAAAATTGGTCAAAAGCGGTCTGATGGTTATACAAAACAAGATATGGTGTATTTCCCTGACCCTTGAATTTCTCTATGTAAATATTATATTTCCACCTAGCATACGGATAAAGGATAGTAAATAGCACATTGCGAACGATACCGTGACGCAATTTTATCCATCGTTTCTTCGGCAAAAGCAATCCCCCTTTATATCTCATGACCTTAATATAATCAGTATACCATAAAAGCAACAAAGGTGCAACACTTCTTCGCTATCCACTTTTACCTCTTTCTTTCCTAAAATCCCGATTGTATGGTTTTAGTAAAAAGTGAACAGCAAAAAAGTAAAATCCCGCCCTCCTACGTGAACGGGATTTTTAAAACCGAACAAATCCTTAATTTTCTTTGTTTATTAGGAACTTAAAGTATTAATCTTTTCCAATAAGAATACGTTTCATTTATTCTTTTGTCAGACTCAGGATATACACAACTGAACTGAAAACCGGGGGCGCTTTCTATCGTCAAAACACCGTCAAAGTCAATCTCTTTTAAAACTTCTGCTATTATCTCAATGTTTAATGTTCCATCCTCAAGAAAATAATGCATATCTTTTTTACCGTCATTATTATGAAGATGTATTTCAAAAATAGGAAAATCTTTTGATTTGAAGGCAGTTAAAAAATCTTCGAAACCGGGATTTTCGTTAGCAGCACATTCATCAACCACATTCGTGAAAAAAATAGACCCACTCTCATTTTTGCCACATATCCTGATATACAGATGACCTATATCCAACAAATATCCAAAGCGGTTATTTCCCTTCAAATGCTCAATTTGCGATTTTTCCACATCGTTTAAACCAAAGTCCTCGACAGCTACTTTACAATCAAGAGTTTTTTCTAAAACATAGTCAACGTAAGGTGTAATATTATCTCTGATGCCCTCCAAAACATCAAAAGATAAAATAGACAAACATCCGTATTCATTCTGCCATTGCGCAATAGAATCAACAGCTGTTTTAAACGCATGCACCTTTTCTTCCGAGTGGTTTGCGGGTAATCTATGATGTACTGTAAGAATCAAATTGTTTGTTTTGATAAGCTCTGCTAACTTTCGAGCAGAATCCTTGTCTGAGCAAATTTCTAACATGTGATATCCGAGAATGCTAACACTTTCAAAACCACAGTTTGCGAAATAAGCTACATTTTCCAAAACGCTTCTATGGGGATAATGCCATATTGCTAAACCGTTTTTCATCAAATCACCTTCCCAGACGAATTATAACATAAAAGTCAAAATTAATCAATGCGGAGCGTTGTTTATAATTCGTGGCGCAAACCACACCTTACTTCTTCACTATTCTCTATTACTTCTTACCTTCCAAAAATCCCGTTAAAAACGTTTTAGTGAAGAGTGAAAAGTGAATAGTGAAAAAGTAAAATCCCGCCCACTTACATGAACGGGATTTTTGTCTCTCTTGTACGAAAAGAGCTGGGCAAAAACCGAAGATTTAACATCTCAAAATCAGTTCATTATATCTTTTTTGGGATTTTTAGGTTTATCCTTTTTAATTTCATCTATAAATTCCTCAATCATAGGAAAACCACCTGCCGAATGTCTGAATTCAGACAAAGTCATACCTTTATTTGCATCAGTGAGAAATTGAAATTGTTCTTCGATTATGTCTCGATCAACTGCGCCAATATGCCAAGCAACCATAACAGTTTCCAAGGTGTTGAGGTATGTAATAACATGCCATCGTAATTCTGTAAGTATTTTGCCATCCAGCACATATTCACCATGTTCATTCTTCAATGAACACTCGTTACAATCACAGGAATCCAATGGACAAAACTTACACACATCATTCTTTATTTCTTTCGAGATGGTAAACGCCTCATGTTTATATAGCTTTTTACACTGTTCACGATTTAGTTTTCTCGCAACTTGTTCGGCTATGCACGTATCTTTCTTAACAGAAAGACACCAACTTTCCATTATTCGAACAGTGTTTTCACGTCTTCTTTCCTCGTGACCATCCTTGATTTGCTTTTTTAATAAAAAAATTTGCGGAATAATTAACCCTGCGGAGACTAACATAATAATCAATTCTATTATAGATACGGCAAGCATTTTATCTCTCCCCTTATAATATTTTTGTTATTTTACCATAATATTCCCAAAAAAGCAAGTTTTTGTCGAATTTTGGATGTCAAGTTTCGCAAATACAAACAAAAAAAGAAAGACACGATAAAAATCGTGTCTTTCTTTTTGGTGCCGCTGACCGGACTTGAACCGGTACGGTATCGCTACCGGGGGATTTTAAGTCCCCTGTGTCTGCCGATTCCACCACAGCGGCATTTATCAACGCCAATCATCATACTCCATTTAAAAAAGTTTGTCAAGTGTAAACCCACATTTCACCCCGCTTTTTTCACAGCTTCTCAAACCCGTACCTAATTTGACATTCCACTGCACCCGTGCTACAATTTATGCATGAAAAATATATTACATGCAATCAATTCTCTCGATTTGAGCGGGAAGAAAGTAGCCATTACCGGTGCAACCGGTGGACTGGGTACGGCAATTTGCCACTACCTGGCAGCGGCAAACGCTTCTCTTATACTGCTCAATCGCAATATGGAACGCTCAAAAGCTCTGGCGCAGTCTTTGCGCGCGAAATTTCCATCCCTTTGCATCCGACACATCCCGCTCAACCTCTCAGACTTGCAATCGGTACAGGAATCCTGTGTGCAGCTAAAAGACTTGTCACCCGATATTCTCATTCACAACGCAGGCGCCTATAAAATCAGACGGTATACCTGTTCTACCAACCTCGACAACATATTCCAAATCAATTTTGCTTCTCCGTATTACATAACAAAAGAACTTTTACCGTTCCTGCGGGAGAAAAAAGGGAAAGTGATAGCAGTGAGCAGTATTGCGCACCGCTACGCCGTCGCAGACCCTACAGATGTGGATTTTAAGAAGCGTAAAGCTGCTCACCTTGCCTATGGAAATGCCAAGCGGTATTTAACTTTTTCTCTTTTCGAATTATTTAGAGAAGAAAAAGACGTGTCGCTGGCAGTGGTACACCCCGGTATTACCTTCACCAATATCACCAACCATTTCCCGCCGCTCATTTTTGCACTTATCAAACACCCGATGAAATGGATTTTTATGAAACCGCAAAAAGCGGCGCTGTCGGTTATTGCCGGTATCACGCAAAAGTGCGCGTATCATCAATGGCTTGGTCCTTATGTATTTGATATTTGGGGGAACCCTTGCAAACGCAAAATTTCTGCAAACGCTGCTGAGTGTGCACAAATCTATAA
>JAZOCQ010000214.1:0-1530 GCA_045596565.1 Acutalibacteraceae bacterium | reverse complement strand
ATGGGCGCAGAACTCGGCGCGTCTACCTCTATTTTCCCGTCCGATGACATCACCCGCCAGTTTATGAAAGCACAAGGCAGAGAAGCCGATTGGGTGGAAATTTTACCCGATGAAGGTGCACAATACGACGAAGTTATCACTATTGATTTGAACACGTTGCGTCCTTTGGCGGCTTGTCCTCACTCCCCTGATGCCGTAAAAGCAGTGGAAGACATCGGCACCATCAAAGTTGACCAGTGTTGCATCGGTTCTTGCACCAACTCGTCACTGTTCGATATGCTAAAAGTCGCCGCTATTTTGAAAGGTAAAACGGTACATCCCGACGTCAGTCTTTCCATCGCGCCCGGTTCGAAGCAGGTGTATAATATGCTCGCAGAATGCGGCGCATTAGCGGATATGATTGCCGCAGGTGCGCGCATTCTCGAATGTGCGTGCGGTCCGTGCATTGGTATGGGTCAATCTCCCAATTCCGGCGGTGTCTCCCTGCGCACCTTTAACCGCAACTTTGAAGGTCGTTCCGGTACTGCAGATGCAGGTGTGTATCTGGTAAGCCCGGAAACCGCCGCGGTTTCTGCATTGACCGGTGTATTTACCGACCCGCGTACCATGGGAGACGCTCCTGTTGTGACCATGCCCGAAACCTTTATGATCAACGATAATATGATCGTCCCCCCCGCACCTGTTGAAGAAATGGATGCTGTAGAAATTCTCCGCGGTCCTAATATTAAACCTTTCCCCAAGACGGCACCGTTGGATGAAACTATTACCGCAGATGTGCTTTTGAAAGTGGGCGACAACATTACTACCGACCACATTATGCCTGCAGGCGCTAAAATCTTGCCTTTGCGCTCTAACATTCCTGCTATTTCGGAACATTGTTTCACCCGTTGCGATGAGCAATTCCCCGCGCGTTGTAAAGAAGCAGGTAGAGGCATTATCATTGGCGGTGCCAATTACGGTCAAGGTAGTTCTCGTGAACATGCGGCGTTAGCGCCGCTGTATCTCGGCATTAAAGCGGTCATCGTGAAATCCTTTGCGCGCATCCACGTGGCAAACCTTATCAACGCCGGTATTCTGCCGTTAACTTTTGTTAATGAGGACGATTATAACCGCATTGCACTTGGCGATACCCTTTCCCTGCCGAACATTCGTGAATGTGTGAAAAACGGTACACCTATCGTTTTGGAAAATAAAACAAAGGGTGAAACCTATCCGCTGAATAATGCTTTCTCGGCACGACAGATTGAATTACTTCTTGCAGGCGGTCTTTTGGATTATACCCGTAACAATGCCTGATTTTGCAGTTAAAGGAGGCATATCCTATGCCTAAAAACGAACAACGTATTTCTATTTCTGTTATACGGCGTTTACCACGCTACTACCGTTTTCTGTATGATTTAAAAGAAAACGGTATTGCCCGTATTTCGTCCCGTGAATTGTCCGAGAAAATGGGTCTGACCGCATCGCAAATTCGTCAAGATTTAAACTGTTTTGGCGGTTTCGGTCAGCAAGGATATGGTTATAATATTG
>JAZOCQ010000213.1:0-4933 GCA_045596565.1 Acutalibacteraceae bacterium | reverse complement strand
TTTGAGTCCACTACGTCTGCCAATTCCATCACACCGGCGGGTGTGTTTTCGTGTCTGCTGAACAGACAACGGATGTATTATACACCATACTTTTCAAAAAGGCAAGAGAAAATTTAATTTTTTTATAAAGGAATGATATTTACCGTTTGAAATCCGTTTTCAACTTTCTCAAACGCCACTTGATACGCGGTGGGATAGGTATGCGAATCGTATGCGCGGCTGACCACAAAATCAAACCGTACCTCCACAGAAAACGCCGTATCACTCCACATCACCGCGTCCGACACCTGCATGTTTTGAAATTCCACCGAAACGTGCTGATTATACCATTTCTGGTCGTACGCATGCAGTCCCTTTGCAAACGGCGTACCCGCCGTTATCAAGGCGCTCATCTCCTCTAACGTCGCATCCCCACTGATAAAACACGCATAGGTGCGTGCCACCGTTTCCGCCAGTGCTTTCAGCGTTTGGGTATCCGTTTCTTGCGGTTTTTTGGTTACCAGCACCTTGCCGTCTTGTTCGGACAACACCGCCTCACCCTCTGCCAGCGTAACCGTCGGTTTGCGCAACGTTTGAACGGTACAGTCAGACACAAAAACGGGTGACGGCATAGCATCCGCAAACAATTCTATCGGTTTTTTCACACAAGACATAGTGAGCGGCGCACCGTTTACAAAAAGCGGATAGGACGAACTGAGCACCGTTTCCTGCGTATACTCCCAATCCGAACGCACCCGCCATCCATCACCGTCGCGGGTAAGATACAGTGTGCCGTACTGTTTGCCGCCCTCGTATACCGCATATTTGTCGGTGTTGGGGTCGGCATCGTCATCCATCGAAGCGTACTGCCAATTTCCCTCTCCGTTTTTATACTTTTCGGATATATACTCGATATATATACTCTGGGTATTATATGCATCAAACGGAAATGCGCTGTTTTGAATGATATCCGCCGTATCCCCTTTTTTAAGAGCGGTGAAATAAGCATTCATCGCGCCGACGGGATGCCGCGCTTCGTATCGGCCCAAGTACGCATAAAACATAGACAAGCCAACCGCAATCGTCACTGCATAGACGACAGCAAGTAACAACAATCCCTTTTTGAAGGTCCATTTTTTCATTGTGCCGCCTCCTCTCGCACCAAAAATGCGGTAGGCAAAAAGCGCGAGCCGTACAGACTGGCGCAAAAATTGACGTGTTCACCATTATGAATCATCAAGGTGGACGAACCGCCGTCCAGATTGGCGGCGTTAACCGCGCCGTATTGCAACATCACGTCACGACAATCCTTATAACTGGCACCCAAACTGTGCGACTGTCTGCCGTCGATAACCAGCAACAGCACAGTGCCGTCTGCACGCTGACCGATGGCGGTGCGAGGATTCAAGCCGCCACCCGTTCCCGCAACCGGAGCACCCTCGCCGTTGGCGACCAATACGGGACCAAATGTCACCGCTTCACAAATACCCTTCTCTAACGCTTGCGCGGCGGTCATATATCCCACAATCAATTTGCCATTACCGTCAAAGCCCACCACCGTACCGCCGGTAGCGGTACTGCCGAATTTCAATTCGCCGTTATGAATAACATAACCGATAGGCGTGCCACCGTTACCAAAGCCTTGTTCATCTTCAAAGCCGCCTGCGTTGATACCCGCCACAGCACCGCTTGTTTTGACAAATTCATCCAATGTTTTACCGTCTGAACCATCGTAGACGGGTAACGTACCGACATACACACGTTTGGGGTCTTTGATTAACATCATTTTGCCTTTAAACGTGGCGCCGGAGACATCTTCTATCACCAAAGACGGCGTTTGCGGGTCGACGGGTGTGGTATCCAGCGTCGTATCGTCGGTCTGCATATCCACTTCAATAACCGCATTTTGTTGGCGGATCGTTTCAATTTCCTCATCCGAAAAGTACATTTGTGCCAAAAATTTTGCCGCGCTGGTTTCCATCACAGTGGTGACAAACAACCCACGTGCGTGCGCCGACGGGCCAAAACTAATAACGGCGGTAGCGCCGAAAAAGGCCGCCATTACCGCTAAAAGGGTAACGCCGACCACAGCGGCAATTCTGCCGCAAACTTTTCCGTATCCTGTTTTTTTAGCATGTTTTGACAATTTAATTGTCCTCACTGAGTAATTTATTGATGGCTTCGTGGAACGAAGCAATGTCTTTAAATTGACGATATACCGACGCAAAGCGCACGTATGCCACGTGGTCAATTTCCATCAGTTTTCCCATGGCGTATTCACCGATTTTATCGCTGGTAACCTCACCGTCCAAAGAATTTTGCAGTTGCGTTTCGATTTCGTCCACCGCTTTTTCCAAAACGCTCAGCGGCACCTGCCGTTTTTCGCAAGCACGCAACAAACCGCCAAGCAGCTTTGCGCGGTCAAACACCTCACGCGACTTATCCTTTTTCACCACCACAATCGGCACCTGCTCGATGATTTCATAGGTGGTAAAGCGTTTGGCGCACTGCAAACATTCTCTGCGGCGGCGAATACGCTTGCTGTCATCGGTGGAACGAGAATCCACCACTTTACTTTCTTCAAATCCGCAAAAAGGACATTTCATCGGCACTGCCTCCTTAAATCTGTGTTCATTACAAAGAGACTATAACAAAAAAAAATCGTTACTGCAAGTATTTTTATTTTTTCACATAAAAAAGTTGAGTTTTCGACAGGATATGTGCTACACTGTAAACGCATACTATATTGTTTTATAAAAGGAGTTTTTATGAAATACATTTGTTTGATACTAACTGCGACTGTTTTGCTGACCGCCGTCGGTTGTGCCGCGACACAAAACGACATCCCTGCTGCTACCACCGTTTCCACAACCGTCAAGACCACCGCTTCTCTGCCGCAATTCGGTTACATCACCGCCGATTCCATGCGTGTGCGTGGCGAAGCGGGATTGCAGGCAGAGGTTATCGGCGGCATCAATTTTGGTGAAAAAGTGGAAGTTCTCGGCAAAAGCGGCGATTGGTACCAAATCCGTTTCGGAGATGGCATAGGATACGTCAGCGGGCAGTACATTTCTTTTACAGCACCCACGACAACCCCATAAATACCCTATAATTGAAATGCGTTTTTCGGAAAAACTACCGATAGGATACGGTAATCATTTTACAGTATCCTAATGTAACAGAAAGGGAGTGTTTTCGTGAAAAAACGTTTTTCGTTACTGTGTATCGGCTTGTTGCTTTCTATGTTGCTGATTTTTGCGGGCTGCGGCGAAGGAAAAGGCGCGCAAGACACCGGCGATGACGGTAAGGTCGGCGACAAATCCAAATCGACCACCTCTACCACCACCTCCACAACCCCGCAAACCGCCGCTACCAGCGGCAACGGTATGATGGACGACGCCAGAGATTTGGTGGAAGATGTCCTGCCGGGCAGTCAAGGCGACAGAAAAATCCCGTAACACTGAAAAGAATACCCTGCGGGGTATTCTTTTTTTATGATTTTCATATACTGCTTTGAGGTGGTAGTATGCAAATTCACACGGTCACAGCGGGACAAACGCTGTTTTCTATTGCAGCGAAATACGGTGTGCCATTGTCCCGCCTTGCCGCCGAAAACGGCTTGCAACCCGACAGCACCCTTGCCGTCGGGCAAGCACTGGTGATTTTAACGGCAACACTTACGCACACCGTTGCAACAGGCGATACCGTCACCACCATTGCCACACAATACGGCATCACCGTGCGGCAATTATACCGCAACAACCCCATTTTAGGCGGTGTTCCCCGCATTTATCCCGGTCAAACGCTGGTCATCCAATTTGAAGACCAACCCACCGCCTTTTTACAAACCAGTTCGTATGCCTATCCGTTCATCAGCGACAGTTTATTGCGGTTTACCCTACCGTATCTCACCTATTTGGCGCCATTTACCTATGGATTTACGCCGGAAGGTACACTGGTACCTCTGAATGATGCGTTTTTGGTGGAAACCGCACTGGATTACGGCACGTTGCCACTGATGCACGTGTCCACCCTCACGGCGCAAGGGGTTTTCAGCAATGCGCTGTCCCACGCGGTGCTCGCCGACCCTGCCACGGGGGATGTACTCATCGGGGAAATCGTGCGCACGGTGCAGGAAAAAGGGTATGCGGGCGCTGACGTGGATTTCGAATTTATTTTGCCGGAAGATGCGCTCGCCTACGGCAATTTTTTAAATCGGTTGCGTTTGCAGTTGGAGACCATTGACCGCGTTTTATTCAGTGCACTCGCCCCCAAAACATCCGCCGACCAGCCGGGATTATTATACCAAGGGCACAATTACGCGGCAGTGGGTGCGGCGGTGGATTACGTGCTGTTAATGACGTACGAATGGGGATATACCTATGGGCCGCCAATGGCGGTAGCACCTTTGCCCAGCGTGCGGCGTGTGGTGGAATATGCCCTCACCGAAATTCCCTCTGAAAAAATTTTTCTGGGCGCGCCCAACTACGGCTATGACTGGACACTGCCGTTTGTCAAAGGCGCTTCCCGTGCACAATCCTTATCCACCGAACAGGCGGTGGCGTTGGCGGTGCGGTACGGTGCCGAAATTCAGTATGACCAGACGGCACAATCACCCTATTTTTATTACACCGACGAGCAAGGGCGCGCACACGAAGTGTGGTTTGAAGACCCGCGCAGTATTGCGGCACGCCTTGCGTTGCCCACCGAATACGGCTTGACAGGCGTGGGATTTTGGGATGCGATGCGCCGCGCAACCGCCAATTTTATGGTGCTAAACGCCATGTATAAAATCGTGGAATAGCGCACATACTGTGTGCGGAGGGATGGATATGGAAAAAAGAGAAGTTGAAATGCCCAAACGCGAAAAAGAAAAGCCGTTACACGTGGTGGAACCACTCATTGCATCTGACAATACCATTATGCGCGACCAGTGTCTCAAAGTCGGAGGCCA
>JAZOCQ010000212.1:0-2588 GCA_045596565.1 Acutalibacteraceae bacterium | reverse complement strand
TGTGTCAGGTAGAGGTAGTATGATGACGGTAAAATTGTTTGTGGGGGCTATACTGAAATTCCTGTTAGGTGTTGTTTTGGTTGGCGTGTTGATCTTTTTGCCTGCAGGAACGCTTGCCTTTTTTAACGGTTGGTTACTGATGGGGATCTTGTTTGTCCCGATGTTTTGCGCGGGGATCGTGATGATGTTCAAAAATCCCGAACTGCTGAAATCCCGACTGGATGCCAAGGAAAAGCAAAAGGACCAAAGCGTGGTCGTGAAACTGAGCGGTTTGATGTTTTTAGCCGGCTTTATAGTGGCAGGTCTCGGTTTTCGCTTTGATTGGTTTGTGTTGCCCAAAGGCGTGGCAATCGGCGGGGCGGTGGTCTTTCTTGTCGCCTATATCCTGTATGCCGAAGTGCTCAGAGAGAACACTTATCTTAGCCGCACGATTCAGGTGCAGGAAAACCAAAAAGTCATCGATACGGGGTTATACGGTATCGTCCGCCACCCCATGTATAGCGCAACCTTGCTGTTGTTTTTGGCGATGCCGATCGTTCTCGGCTCAATCTATTCGTTCATTATTTTCCTTGCCTACCCCTTTATCATTGCAAAAAGAATCAAGGGCGAAGAAGCATTCCTCGAAAAAGAACTGGACGGTTATCGCGAATATAAGCAAAAGGTGAAATATCGCCTGATACCGCTTATTTGGTAGTGAGGTACTACGATGCAAAAAGTGATGGTTATAGGTTGCCCCGGTGCCGGCAAAAGCACGTTTTCAAGAGCACTGCAGAGCAAGATCGGTTTGCCGCTTTTTCATCTGGATATGTTGTTTTGGAATGCCGATAAAACCAACGTTTCACGCGAAGAATTTGACCAAAAGCTTTCCGACATTCTAAAACAAGATCAATAGATCATCGACGGCAACTACGGCAGAACGCTTGAAACACGTCTAAAGGAATGCGATACGGTTTTTCTGCTTGATTTTCCGGTTTCGGTTTGCCTTTCGGGCGTGGAATCGCGCATTGGAAAACCGAGAGAGGATATGCCCTGGATAGAGCAAGAATTTGATGCAGAATTTAAAGAGTGGATCATCGATTTTCCTAAAAAAGAGCTGCCGCACGTATATGCGTTGCTTGAAAAATATAACGATAAAAACGTTATTATTTTTAAATCACATAATGAAATAGACGAGTTTTTGGAGTCGATACTATGAACAATTACAGGTGCGCGGTGTCAATGGTGTGAGCGTTGCCGAAGGCAGTTATTCCGAAGGAAAAGTGCGGCTCAATGCCGCAATGACCGCCGAGCGTATCACCGGGTATCTCATCAAACACGAACTGACGCACGCCATTGAGGGCACAAAGCAATGGGAGCAGTTGGAGCAGATTGTGCGTGCTTCGTACGGTGAGGCTGCATTCGAGGCGGCTAAAAGTGCGGTGACACAGCAATACGCATCCAATAACCAACAGTTGACACCGGTGGGCGCTGTGCATGAGGTGGTGGCACAGTGGGTCGGAGATAACCTTTTCAAAGAGGGCTTTGCGCAAGCGATTGCAAACGGGAATGCATCCGTCGGCAATGCGTTTTTACGTGCGCTTGATAAAATCCGTCTTGCACTTGGCGGTACAAAAAACAGCCGCACCGCCGGCAATATTGCCATGGTTGAGCGATTGTTTATGAGAGCGTTGGAGAATAGTAGCGCAAATGCGAGCGGGCGAGCGGGCGCCGATTCGGCGTATGAATTTAATGACAATCTTGGATTGCAACTTAGGGATTGGTTGAACGGTGGGGGAAAAGCCAACGGATTATTTAATGGTGAATATTTTGATTTAGGTTCTACTCCAAACGTGTTTGTTAAACATGGTGCACGTGAAGCAAAGGTGGTTATGCTTCCTGACTGTGTAGTGAAAATAACCGGTGGCAAACACTCCTTTTCTTTGGATGAAATTGCAAAACTTCCAATGGAACTAAATGACCCTGTGCTTCTATTTAGGGGTAGTGTACCGAATAGTTTTGTGGCACTTACAGAATTATTTGATAAGCAAGGTAACGATGCTATTGCGATTATACACATAAATAGGCATCAAAAACGACTGGTAGTTAATAGAATTGCAAGTTTGTATAGTAAAACGGATGAATATGGAAATAATCACATAATCGATTATGTGAATCGGCAGATTTCTATGGGGAATTTACTAGATGCCAGCACAAAAAAAGCACCGATATGGTTTACGAACAGAGGGCTCCAATTGCCCAAGTTGGTTCAAACCATTATCGATGCTAACACCATTAAAGCACAAAACTCTTTCGGTGTCAATAGTTATAATATGCAAAGCGGCGGAGAAAATTCACAGTTTAGTTTTGGCCGTGTAAATGGGGTGGACATCAACGTACCGTATGAGGGCGGAAACGTGGAGAATGCGGCAAATTCCCAAGCGCTTGGGAATTTAGGAACGGCAAGTCGCGTGGGCAATTCCACCGTTCCACATATTAGGATGGTCGATTTTGCAAATTCGGAAAGCGGCGTGTGGCGCAATGTTGATTATAATGACGAAACGACAAAATCTGCTATTATGCGGGAAACACACCAAAAGATGGTAGATGAC
>JAZOCQ010000211.1:0-6774 GCA_045596565.1 Acutalibacteraceae bacterium | reverse complement strand
TAAATTCAACTTCTACGTGTATGCCAATAGTGGCGGTAATACGATGGAACGCTGGAACGTCGCAGGTTATTACGTAGATGCAGAGGGCAACCATTTAGGTGCCGGATTCGGCGGTAACGGGTATACCCCTGCTACCGGCATTGCGGGCGGTAGCTATGCGCTCGGCAACGGTGCGAATGGTGGATATGCCAGTTATTATCCCACTATAAAGATTTCCCAAAATCGTTGGTTACAGTTAATGCCCGATTACGGTGCGCATCCGAAAGGTTGGTTCCATGCCTGTGACCCGTTTAATGCGACCAGTTTCTTTACGGTGCAGGATAACGGTGATGATGCGGTGCTTAAAAACTTCCGTTTGGATTTGGATTTTAAATTGACAAGTCCCGGTACCGACTATCCCAAAGTACAGTCGCCCGTTTTTGTGAAATTCGGCGGTTATGACAGTGTGACCAAGGGCTGCACGGATGGTGCTATGTTTGCGGTGGCTTACAACGGCGGGTATTTCCTCGATAACCTTTCGACTACCTATTCTACCGGTTACGGTTGGGATTCTTCGGCAAATGCGTATGTGCAAAATGCTGCCTTTACAGCAAACACCTTCACTCAGAACATTACCGATAAAGGACTCAATTTCCCGTCTTATGCAGGTGCCGCCATCGGCGGCGGTGAGATGCATTTGACCTTGACCGTTACAAACGGTACGGTCAATGCGAAAATTACCGATGCGAGCGGCAACGTGGTGTTGGATGCTACTAAAAATGGTATCTATATTCAAAGCGGTCTTTTGCAAATCGGCACCACCTATGCGGGTGCGTATCACGGCATGCCGTATTTCGGTGCAGTGAAAGTCACGCGTCTCGATATGGATGGTAATCCGATTGATTTTGACGGTGCAGACGATACTTTTGAATCTTCGTTTGTCGGCCTCACCGATGTGGTGGACGGTAATTACTATCGCAATAACGGTAACAAAGCAAATACTATCACAGCCGGTAAAGTTGCCGTGCCGGACGGCGCTTGGCTGTCCAATGCCACTGCGGTAAGCGGCAGCTATGCTTTCACACAGGCAGATACGAACGTTGTAGAGTATTTGAACGAAAAATTTGATTTTTACTACGCCAGTCCGGGTGGTCAGCTGTCTAAAATGACCTCGCCCTATCAAGATACGTATACGCTGTATGCGGATTTGGTCGGCGGCGTGGAAAACCACGGACAATGGAAATTAGATGGCGGCAGAGCATTGCGTGCTACCTTTACTCGTGGTGCTTACTGGGCGGATTTGTATAGAAATCAATTAACCTTGGTGCCGAAAATCCAAGGAAATCCCGCGTATATGGCGGATTTCAAGGCGGAATTTGAGTATGCGCATTTGAAGGATACGTTTGATTGTTCTTACAGCACGTTGTTGTTTACTTTCCGCTCGGGTGCGGTTGCGGAAACCGCCAGGGCGGGGAATACCGCTTTTGCGGATGCGGTAACGGTGGCGTTTACCCATTACGGCGTGTCGGTATATGACGGCACTGTTGCAGACCGTTCTAATAACGGTCACTCCAATACGGACCAGTATTGTTTTGGCACTACCGTGAACGATGCACACGTATCGATGCAGGTGGAGGGTAACACTTTAACCATAAAGGTAATCTCTCCTGACGGTACTGCCACTTATGTAGACCAAACCGTAATGCTCAATAACTGTACCGATGCCGGTTATGCCTATTTCTCGGTACTCAACAGTGATATGTCGCTGGCAGATATCCAAATCAATCCTGTGCAGGTGGAAAATATCGCAGCGCCGAGTGGCATTAAGGGCGGTATCGGTGAAATCACCGGTTTGAGTGCGGGCGTTACGTATGAATATAAGCACGCCGATTCTGACCAATGGATAACGGTGCGCAACGTTGACAGCATCACGGGTATTATCCAAAACGGCAACTATGAAGTTCGTTTGGCAGAAACTTATGCGTTTAAAGCGAGCGCGGTTGCAACCGTATTTGTGCATGTGCATAATTGGGATACTGCGTACAAGGTAGACAACCAAACGCATCACTGGTATGCTTGTTTCAACGAGGGCTGTTCGTTGCTTCCGCCCGAAATGGAGGGTTACGGCGAACACGTGTATGACAACAACGCAGATGTAAATTGTAACGTGTGTGGCGCTGTACGGGAGATTATTGCCCCCACGATTGTTGTAGGTGTAGGTGGTTCCGTTGAAATTGATGGTGTGACGGGACTTGCCTTTACATCCAGTGCTGCGTTTGCCGATTTCAGCAATCAGGTGTTGGTAGACGGAAATACTGTTGCGGTAGAAAATTATACCGTAACCGATGATGTGGATAATCAGACCGTGGTGATGCTGCATGCCACCTACATTGCTTCTCTGCATACGGGTGAGCATACTATCGGCATCGTGTCACTGACAGGCACTGCGACCACTACCTTTACGGTTACCGTGCAGAAGCAAAACAGTGCGGTCATTGATGGTCAAACCGGTGTGATTACTGTGCAGACAAAAGAAAATTACGAGTTGAAAGCCGGCACGCTTATCGTGACCGATGCTAGCGGTAAAACATATATCCCGCAACGTGTCGGTTTCCAAAACGGTGGCACGGCCGAGGCGTTTACGGTAGATGACCCTGCTTTCAACCCGCAAGGCGCAACCGTTTCTGCAGAATTTTATATGCCGACCGTTCAAGACCCCAACATTGCTTCTGTTGGTATTGCTTCCAGTACGCAGTTTACCGGCTTGCGTTTTGTCAGCCGTTTTACCCGCGTGGAAGAAGATAGCAACGAGTATGTTTTGTTAGATGGCGAGAAACGCGCGATAGTAGACTATGGCGTTGTGGTCGCATCCAAACCCGGTATGCAGGTTGACCTTGGCAAGATGGAATTGACGGGTGATGACATCAGAAGTGCGATGACGGTGGATGCGAAGTCGCGTTTGGATTGGACCGACGTTGTCAGCTTCAAATCCGTGGATGCTCCTTTGTATGATACCTGCGATGCTTATATCGATATGGCGTTGACGTTTATCAACATAAAGGACGCTTCTGTCGAATACTATACGCGTCCATATATCGTCGTGGAAAACGGTGACAGCGAACTGACACTCTACGGCAGTGTTGCGTATGGTACGTTTGCTGAGTATCAATAAGATGGATTTTCATCATTTAAACTTTGATATAAGGAGTTGAATCGGATGCAGAAATCTTATATGACTCCTCAAATGGAGGTTGTAAATTTCACCCTCAATGAAGTGATTGCGTATGGCGAATATGATTTTAATGCCAATATCGTCACGCCTCAACTTGGTTCTAATTGAGGTTAGATAAACAAAAAAGCACATTCCCGATTGGGAATGTGCTTTTTTTAATGTTTTAAAGAACTTTTGCGAGGAAGGATTGCAGGCGTTCACATTGCGGATGTTCGAAGATGTCGGCAGGGGTGCCTTCTTCTAAAATCTGCCCCTCGTCCATAAACAACACGCGGTCGGCGACTTCTTTTGCAAAGCCCATTTCATGTGTGACCACTACCATGGTCATACCGTCAGCGGCGAGTTCTTTCATAACGTCCAACACTTCGCCGACCATTTCGGGGTCGAGCGCGGAAGTGGGTTCGTCAAACAGCATCACCTGCGGTTGCATGCACAGTGCACGCACGATGGCGATACGCTGTTTTTGTCCGCCGGACAACTGACTGGGGTAGGCGTTTGCACGGTCGGCAAGACCGACGCGCTGTAACAGCTTCATCGCCTCCGCTTCGGCTTCCTGTTTGCTCTTTTTGAGGATTTTGATGGGAGCAATGGTCATGTTGCCGAGAATGGTCATATGCGGGAACAGATTGAAATGCTGGAACACCATACCCATCTTTTGACGATGCACGTTGATATTGACCTTTGGGTCTGCGATATTTACACCGTCAAATTCGATTTTGCCCGAAGTGGGCAGTTCTAAGAGGTTGAGGGAACGTAAGAAGGTGGATTTACCGCTGCCGGAGGGACCCACCACTACCACCACTTCGCCTTTGCGAATATCGGTGTTGACACCGTCAAGCGCACGCACGGTGCCGCCGTTGTAGTGTTTCTTTAAATCTTCTATGTGAATTAAAATTTCATTAGCGTTCACTCTTACGCAACCTCCTTTCCAGTTTGCCGACCAGCCAGGTGAGCACGACCACCATGACCAGATAGATAAGCGCTACCGCAATCAGAGGCATAAACGCCGAGAAGGTGCGGCCGCGAATGAGGTCGCCCGCTTTGGTCAGGTCCATGATACCGACGTAACCGGCGATGGAGGTTTCTTTGAGCAACACGATAAATTCGTTACACAAGGTGGGGAGCACCGCTTTGAACATCTGCGGAATGATGATGTAAATCATGGTTTGCAGATAGTTGAAGCCCAGCGAACGTCCCGCTTCAAACTGCCCGCCGTCGATGGACATGATGCCCGCGCGGAAAATTTCCGCCACGTATGCGCCCGAGTTGATACCAAACGCAATCATGGCAATCATGGTACCGTTGGTGGAGGAGGCGAAAATGATGAAATACATAATCATCAACTGCACCACTACAGGCGTGCCCCGGATAACCGTTAAGTATAATTTACAAATCGCATTGAAAAAGGATAGCAGATAATAGCCGATACCGCCGTGCAGTTTCAACGCTTCTTGGTTTTTATCATAGGAGGAACGGACAGCCGCAATCACAACACCAATTAAGATACCGAGCAGTAATGCAACCAAGGTGATATATAGCGTGTTGCCCAAACCTTCCAGCAACCATTTCCAGCGGTCGCCTTTGATGAAGTTCAACGTGAATTCATCGATGATATCGGCAACCCATGGGAGTTGAGTGAATGCTTGTAACCATTGAGGCATAAAGAAATTCCTTTCCAGCGCAAATCAGAGCGGCGGGAACCGCCGCTCTGACTGCGAACCAATGTGCGAAGTTTTGTTTATTTGCTGGGGATATATTTTTCAATGATATCGGCAACGGTGCCGTCTTCGGTCAGTTCTTTAAGTGCTTGATTGACTTTTTCGAGCAGTTCATCGTTTTCTTTCGCAATGCAGATAGCATAATCTTCGTCAGCGTATGCGCCGTCTAAGATTTTGAGGCCTTCGTTGGCTTCCACAAAGGATTTAGCCGGCTCGTTATCGATGATAACGGCGGTCACTTTACCTTCTTTCAAAGCGGAAACAGCGGTCGGACCGTCTTTGTAACGGATAACGTTTTCTTCACCGAAGCCCCATTTTGCAGGTACATCGGAAGCATAGATGTCACCGGTGGTATCCTGTTGCACGCCGATTTTGATGCCTTCTTTGGTGCCGGCGGGATTTTCGTCCGCATCAAAGCCGGTATAGAATTCTTCAAAGCTGGTGTAGGTAGAATCTGCCAAAACGATAACCGATTGGATGCCTTTGGCGTAGGTGTTGGTGAAGTTGACGCTTTCTTTGCGTTCGTCGGTCACGGTCATACCCGCCATACCCATGTCATATTTGCCGGATTGCACGCCGCCGATGATGGAGCCGAATTCCACGTCGTGAATTTTCAGTTCCATGCCGAGTTTCTCAGCAATTTTGCCGGCGATTTCCACGTCGATACCGGCAAAGTCTTCACCGTCTTTGTATTCATACGGCGGGAATGCGGCGTTGGTCGCCATGTCCAAAGTGTTGTCTTCCTGTTTTGCGCAGCCTGCAAAGCTCATCAGGCCTGCTGCGATGGCGATGACCGCCAAAATGGATAAAATCTTTTTCACAGTAATAACCCCTTTTCTTTGTTTATGTAGAGAAACTTGGTGTTTCTCCTTGTGCCAGTTTGATAATAGCATATCCTTTCACGAAATGCAAGAAAAACCTATAATAAAGTATATTTTTATACATTTATACATAAATGTATGCATAAAAGTGTGTTTTTACCAAGCAACACTTGACTTTTTACATAAAAAAGTATATGATACTTTAAAAGCTGTGATGGAGACAGTACCTGTTTTTGAAACTGCCAGCGAGTCGGGGATGGTGCAAGCCCGATAAGGAGTAGAAAATAGTGAACATCCCTCCTGAGCTGTCGGCTGAAAGGGTTGCGAGTAGGTTTGACCGGTGCTTCACCGTTAGCGGAAGCGGATATCCGAAACGTTTGGTTTCGCGTATCGTCGTAATAGGTGGTAAACGAACAACCTTCGTCCTGTTATGTGTGGGCGGAGGTTATTTTTTTAGAAAACGGAGGCAGAACAATGTATCGAAAGGTATCGACCAACCTCAATTTTGTGGAACGTGAAAAACAGGTAGAAAAGTTTTGGGCGGACAATGCTATTTTTGAAAAAAGCATGGACAGCCGCAAGGAGGGGGAGACCTATACTTTCTATGACGGTCCCCCGACTGCAAACGGTAAGCCCCACATTGGCCACGTTCTCACTCGTGTTATCAAAGATATGATTCCGCGTTACCGCACCATGAAAGGCTATATGGTGCCGCGTAAAGCGGGCTGGGACACCCACGGTCTGCCGGTGGAATTAGAGGTGGAAAAACTGTTGGGTCTTGACGGAAAAGAGCAGATTGAGACTTACGGTTTAGAGCCGTTTATTGAAAAATGTAAAGAGAGCGTCTGGAAATATAAGGGTATGTGGGAGGATTTCTCCGGCACGGTCGGTTTCTGGGCGGATATGCATGACCCGTACGTTACCTATGACAACAACTTCATTGAGTCCGAATGGTGGGCTTTAAAACAAATTTGGGACAAAAAACTCTTGTATAAGGGCTTTAAAATTGTGCCGTATTGTCCCC
>JAZOCQ010000210.1:0-10335 GCA_045596565.1 Acutalibacteraceae bacterium | reverse complement strand
ATATATCCATGATGTCGGCGGTCCGACCGCTAATTTCCGTCATCCTTCTTGCGAAAAGCAGTTAAAGAGCGGGTTGTGTAAGGGTAAAAAGTGTCTTGCACCCACCGTTTGTCCCGCCCTGAAAGCCAATCACGAAGAATATTTGCACCTTTTACGTCGGTTGCGTGCTTTACCGGGCGTCAAACGCGTGTTTATCCGTTCGGGTATTCGATTTGACTATTTACTGGCAGATAAAGATGATACATTCTTTAAAGAACTCGTGAAATATCACGTGAGCGGGCAGTTAAAGGTCGCCCCTGAACATTGTGCGACCCCCGTTTTACGCGCGATGGGGAAACCCGCCCTTGCAACTTACAAAGCGTTTCAAAAACGCTTTTACGAGTTGACCAAAAGCGCGGGTAAAAAGCAATATTTGGTGCCGTATCTGATGTCCTCTCATCCCGGCAGTACCATGCGAGAGGCAATTGAGTTGGCGGTGTTTTTGAAAGAGGAGGGGTTGCACCCCGAACAGGTGCAGGATTTTTATCCAACCCCCGGTACGATTTCTACTTGCATGTTTTATACAGGTTTAGACCCGTATACGTTGCAGCCTATTTACGTGCCGCGCACTCCTGCGGAAAAAGCGGCACAACGTGCGCTTTTACAGTATTTCCGCCCCGAAAATCGTGCACTGGTTTTGCGTGCACTCAAAGAAGCGGGCAGATACGATTTAATCGGCACGGGCAAACAGTGTTTGGTAGCACCCGATAAACCGCAACAGCGACGTGCGCCTGTGGGTAAACGCGGAGGTTCTAATGGCAAGAAATACAAGAAAAAGTAAGCTGACGTTAAGACGTTTGCGTCGGATATTCTGGGTTGCGGTGGCGATACTCAGCCTCGTGATGGCAGTGAGTGAAGCGTTACCGCAATCTGTTTTACCCACTTGGGATACGCTGTTTTCTGCAGTGGGATTGCAGAAAGAAAGCGTCTCTATCCCTAACGGTGAATTGGTCGTAACGGTGCTGGATGTCGGCAACGCGGATGCGATTTTGTTGCAAAGCGGAGATAACACGATGCTCATCGATGCGGGCGAACAAGGAGATGGGGATACGGTAGTATCTTTGCTCAATGAAAAAGGGATTGACACGTTGGACTATGTGATTGCCACCCACGCTGACAGTGACCATATCGGCGGTATGCAAACCGTGTTAAAGGCCGTGAATGTAGAAAACTATGTGATGTCGTTTATGCCCGAGGGGCATACGCCTACCAGCCGTACTTATATGCGGGTATTGGAAACGTTGGATGCGCGGGAAATCCCGCTCAAAGAAGCAGTGGTCGGGGATACATTTACGCTGGGTGAAGCAACGGTACATATTCTCGGTCCCGTAGGCGATTTTGAAGATAAAAATAACCAATCGGTGATTTGCAAAGTTGTGTTTGGTAACAATCGCTTTTTGTTTATGGGAGATGCCGAGCGGGAAGCGGAAAAGGCGTTGCTGGAAAGCGGTGCGGATTTGCGTGCGGATGTGCTCAAAGCGGGACATCACGGCGGTAACACCTCCACCGGTGAAGCCTTGTTACAGCAAGTACAGCCTGCGATTTCGGTGCTCACCTGCGGTATAAATAATGCATACGGACACCCGCACACAGAGACATTGCGACGGTTACGCGATGTGGGGGCAACGGTATATCGCTCGGATGTCAACGGCACGATATGTATGCGCGCCGACGGTGAAACGGTGACGGTTACCACGCAAAAGGGGGAAGCGGCATGAAATATTTTTCTGTTGACGGTATCCACGACGGTGTGGTAGCATTAGAAGACGAAAATGGCGAGAAAACGGTAATTTCTGTCGAAACGGCTCCCGCTTGTAAAGAGGGCGACGTGCTGTGTGAGCAAAACGGCGTGCTGACGGTGTCTGACGAGGAAACCCAAAGACGGCGCAGTGCGGCGTTTGCTTTGGAACAGAAACTACGGAATAAAATAAAGTGAGGAAGTAGATATGTTTAACATTGCTGTGGCGCAGTCGGGCGGTCCTACTTGTGCTATCAACAGTTCTTTGGTTGGTGTGGTGCGCGAGGCTCGTACACACAAGGAAATCGGTACGGTGTTCGGCTGCCCTAATGGTATTGAGGGATTGCTCAAAAACCGCTTGATTGATTTGAACGCATGTATGCCGGATGAACAGACGCTGGATTTGGTGCGCCGCACGCCGTCTACGGTACTGGGTTCTTGCCGTTATAAACTGCCGGATGTGCAGGAAAATGAAACGGTGTATAAAACGGTGCTGGAAACGATGGAGAAAAACAATATTCGTGCGTTTTTCTATATCGGCGGTAACGATTCGATGGATACGGTGATGAAACTGTCTGCGTATTGTAAACAGGCGGGTAAGGATATTCGCATTATCGGTATTCCGAAAACCATCGACAACGATTTGTGCCACACCGACCATACCCCCGGATTTGGTTCGGCGGCAAAATACGTCGCGGCAACTTTGCAGGAAATCGTGCGTGACAGCGCGGTATACAGCGTGCGCTCGGTTACCATTGTGGAAATCATGGGACGCAACGCGGGTTGGTTGACGGCGTCCACTTGCTTGTTGCACGGCAACGGGGAAACGGCACCGCATTTGATTTATCTGCCGGAATGTCCGTTCACGGTAGAAAAGTTTTTGAATGATATTCGTAAGACCCAAGAAACGCATCGTTCGGTGATTGTAGCGGTATCGGAGGGCATTGAAATCCCTGCCGATGAGACCGAGGGCGATTTCCGTTCGGGTGCTACCGATACGTTTGGGCATCGGTATTTGTCGGGTATCGGCAAGTGTCTGGAAACCATCGTGCGTAAGGAAATCGGTTGCAAGGTGCGTTCGATTGAACTCAACGTCATGCAACGTTGCGCCGCCCATATCGCTTCGCTGACCGATTTGGATGAGGCGCAGGAAATCGGCGCCGCGGGCGTGCGCGCAGCACTGTCGGGTGAGACCGGCAAGATGATGTGCTTTACACGTGTGTCGGATGCGCCGTATGCAGTGGAATATACCACGGCGGATGCGGATACGGTGGCAAACCACGAAAAGAAATTCCCTGCTGAATGGATAAATGAGACCGAGAACGGCGTGTTGCCGGCGGCGCAGGCGTATTTCCGTCCGCTTATTGTGGGTGAAAGCTATCCGGTGATGCAAAATGGTTTACCGGTGCACTTTAAATTGTAAACGATACGCAGAAGCCTTTGTGCTTCTGCGTTTTTCAAATTTCGTGAATTTTCGATGAACTGACTTTACAATTTTATGTGTTATGTGTTACAATAAAACGAATATGAAGATAGGAGAGGTAAATCATGGCGAAAACTCCCCGTGAAAAGGTAAATACGAAGTTGCAAGCGGATATTTTGGGAAGCACTCCCGTCATGACGGTGCAACAGCGTCAGGCATTGGAAAAGCAGAAGAAGGACGAAGAAAAGGCGTTGCGTAAAAAGATGCGCGCCGAGGCAAGAGCGCGTAATCGTGATGAAAACAAGCAATTGACATATATTGTGATGGCGATGATAGCCGTTGTGGTCGTTGCCGCAGTCGTGTTGGTGTTTACACAGACGGCGGGTTATGGCTTGGAAGCAAAAGAGGATATGACGTATTTTCTGGATAACGCGTTGATTCCTGATATGCCGGAGGAAGGCTTGGGAGCAGTTATCAATGAGGTGTATTACACCCGCAACGGTGGTTTGTATATTAGCATGAACTTTTCGAATGCTGAACCTACCGCACAACATCCTACGTCTATAAATCTCAAGTTGATGAATGGCAATGATGAGGTGATTGCGCAAGGAACCGTGACCGAAATTGAAGAGGATTTTTACATTATTCAACAGGGGTACAATTCGTATGAGTTTTTCATTCCGGCTCGGTCTGTAAAAATTGCGGATGACCCGTTGAGCGAAATCCGTTATGAAATCGAGATACAAGCAGAAGAATATACAAAATAAATTGTGAAGGGAGAAAAGGATATGGGAAGAAGTGCAAAACTGCGTGAACAACGCAGAGAGGAAATAAGAGCGCAGAAAGAAACGTTAAAAAAACGTGAGCAAAAATTGGCGAAATGGCGTAAAGTGCGTCCGTTTATCATCGCTGCAGTGTCTGTTTTGGCGGTGGCGTGCATTGGTTTGGGCGTGTTTTTCGGTATTGTTGTGAAAACGCCGGCATATTTGCGTAAAACCGTTATGATGGAAACCGAAAACTATACCATCACCGGTCAAATGATGGCGTATTACATTTACAGCACCTATGAAACCTATTATCAACAATACGGCACCAGTTTGAATATATCCGCGGATACACCTCTTAAAAAGCAGATGTTCCGTGAAGATGCTTCTTGGTTTGATTATTTTAATGCAGAAGCACAAGTCAATATGCAACAGGTGTTATTGTTTGCTGAAAAAGCAAAAGAACAAGGTCTCACACTTTCTGAAGATGAATTAAAGGAGTTGGATGAGAGTATCGCTTTGGCGGATATTTCTTCTTATCAAAACGCTTTCGGTATGCAAGCGGAAGATCTGAAACAAGCTTTGGAATTGACCACTCTGGCGAATAAGATGTATCAACAAGCCGTTAAAGATATGTCAATCACCGACCAAGACGTGCAACAATATTTTGAGGAAAACGAAAAGCGTTTCAAAACGATAGATTACACCTTGATATCTATTCCGTATGGCAAAAACGGCTGGTATGAACAGGCAAGCGGTGCGAAATCGGCGGCAGAATTATTGCAAAAGGCCACGAGTGTAGAGATGTTTGAATCGTATGTTTCGCAATTGTTGCAAACCATTGGTGCATCGGCGGAAGAAGCCAAGAACGAATTGCAAAACGGGAAAGTCAGCGGCGCTTACTATACCCAAAAAGAATTTTACGATTGGGCGTTTGCGGCAGGCCGCAAAGTTGGCGATATATATATAGAAGATAACGGCAGTGCATACGACGTATATCAGTTGACCGCATTGCCCACCTTGCCGGAAACGGATTTGCGTAATGTGCGTCATATTCTGTTGTCTGAAAAAACTTGTGAGACGATTGACAAGGCGAAGGACAAGGCAGAGTCTTTGCTTGCGCAATGGAAAGCGGGCGACGCCACAGCCGAGACCTTTGGGTTGCTGGCAGAAGAGTATACGGAGGATGATGGTTCTAAAGAAACCGGCGGTCTGTATGAAAATGTTTCTAAGGGTGAAATGATTGAAGAATTCGATAGCTGGCTGTTTGATGAAACTCGTAAAGAAGGAGACACGGAAATCATCGAAACCGATTACGGCTATCATATTATGTACTATGCGGGAGCGGGTCAAGACTCCTGGCTGGCGAGTGCAAAAAGTGCGCTGATTAATAAGAACACTTCCGAACTGTGCTCGCAATATATCGAAACTTGGCCGATTACCGCTTACCAAGCCCGTATCAGACGATTACCGTTGTAATGTAATACTGTGTATCCGCCGTGGCATCGCCACGGCGGATTTTTTTTTGCGTGTATTCCGCCTCGTTTTGACAGGATTTTTACTTTCATTTTCCTATAATAAAAGGCGGAGTGATGCGCATGCCTGTTATATACATAGATGTGTTGCTGATTTTAAATGCTTGGGTAGATTTTTTGTTATTGGCGGCAACGGCGCGGGTACGCCGTATACCGCTTCAACGCCGACGGCTATTGTGCGGTGCCGTGAGCGGTGCTGTGGGTAGCTGTATTTTGTTTTTACCGCCGTTGCCGTGGTGGCTCGGCGTACTGTTGCGCGTGGCAGGCACGGTGGCGTTATGCCGCATCACCTTTCCGTTTGTAGGTTGGCGGCGATTTTGGGGAGATTTGCTTGTGTGGACGGTTATCAGCGCTGCTTTTGCGGGTCTTGCCACTGCGCTGTGGCATATACTGTCGCCGCAAGGATTTATGGTGGTAAACGGCGTGGTGTATTATGATGCACCCGCATCCTTATTGATAGTGTTTACTGCCTTAAGCTATTGCGTGATGTGTCTGTATGACCGTTTCACACGCCGCAAAATTCCGCTGGGCGGTCGATATTCGTTGGAAATTTCGCATCGAAATGTCAGAATCGTGTGTCCCTGTTTGTATGATACGGGTTGTACGTTGAAAGAGCCGTTTTCGGGGAAACCCGCCGCTTTGATAGACCAATCGGCGGCACGGCGGTTGTTACCTGACGGTTGGCAAGCGGGAATAGATGCGGTGTCACATAAGATGCGATTGATACCGTTTAAAGGTGTGGACGGGGAAGGCGCTTTGCCCGCGTTTGTACCGCAAACAATGGCCGTTACCGACGAAAAAGGACGCAGACGCGACATCACCGGCAGTTATTTGGCGGTGGGGAAGGTCGAAGGAAACGGTGAGTTTGTAGCACTCATTGGTACGGATATCGGCGATTTACTGTGAGAGGAGTATGGATAGAGATGTTTTTCTTATATCGCTGGTTACATAGGCTGTTTTGCCGGTTGTTTTCAAAAGAGGGATGTTACTACATAAACGGCACGGATGTATTACCACCGCCGCTTTCCGCACAAGAGGAGCAACAGGTGTTTGCGCGTATGCGGGAAAACGACCCCGCCGCAAGAGAAATGCTCATCACCCATAATTTGCGTCTGGTGGTATATATCGCGCGTAAATTTGAAAGTTCGGGTGTGGGGCTGGAGGATTTGATTTCTATTGGCACCATTGGTTTGATTAAAGCGGTGAATACTTTTTGCCCCGACCGCAATATCAAACTGGCAACCTATTCATCCCGTTGCATTGAAAACGAAATTTTGATGTATTTGCGTAAAACGGCGGGACAAAAACACGAGATGTCTTTTGATGAGCCGCTCAATGTGGATTGGGACGGCAACGAGTTGTTGTTGTCGGATATTCTCGGCAGTGACCCCGATGAAATTCATCAAGGTGTGGAGCAGGAAGCCGAACGGGTACTGCTTCGGGAATGTGTGACAAGACTTTCCAAACGCGAACAGGTGATTATGCGGATGCGGTACGGGTTTGACGGCAGCCGTGAATATACACAAAAGGAAGTCGCGGATACGCTTGGGATATCACAATCTTATATTTCGAGACTCGAAAAGAAAATCATCCGCCGCTTGCGGCGGGAATTAGAAAAAGCGGAATAAATTTCCACCTTTGTATAACGTAAAACTGTATCGAAAAGCCGTCTGCCGTCCATACTGAAAACAGTATGTAAAGGAGGCTTGGCGATGTATAATAAGGTGGAAATTTGCGGTGTCAACACGTCGACATTAAAGGTGTTAAGCGAAAAAGAGAAAACGGCGTTGTTACAGCGCGTGCGACAGGGGGATTGGGCGGCGCGCGAGGAAATGGTCAACGGTAATTTACGTCTGGTACTGAGTGTTGTGCAACGGTTCACCGGAAGAGGAGAAAACCTGGACGATTTGTTTCAAGTCGGGTGTATAGGTCTGGTTAAATCCATTGATAATTTTGACATCACACAAAATGTACGCTTTTCCACCTATGCTGTACCAATGATTATCGGCGAAATCCGTCGGTATCTGCGGGACAATAACAGTATCCGTATCAGCCGTTCGGTGCGGGATACGGCGTACAAAGCCATGCAGGTAAAAGAACGTCTCACCGCCGAAAAGCAACGCGAGCCTACCGCAGCCGAAATTGCACAGGAATTGGGGATTCCCCGTGAAGAAGTGGTGATTGCCTTAGAGGCTATCGTGGAGCCGGTCAGTCTATATGAGCCGGTATATGCCGATGGTGGCGATACGATTTATGTACTGGACCAGGTGGGGGACCATAACGACGACCGTAATTGGCTGGACGAGATTGCACTTAAAGAGGCAATGAATAATTTGAGTGAGCGGGAAAAGAAAATTTTATATCTGCGGTTCTTTAAAGGAAAAACCCAGATTGAGGTATCTAACGAAATCGGCATTTCGCAAGCACAGGTCAGTCGGTTGGAAAAAGGGGCTTTGCAACAAATTAAAGGTGCGTTATAAAGCGGGCATACGCCCGCTTTTTTTGCATACATATTAAAGAGAAAGGAGCTGAAAATATGATTTGCAGAATTACGGACATGCATAATAAAGAAGTCATTAACGTGTGCGACGGGCAACGGCTTGGGTGCGTGGATGACGTGGAGGTGGATACTTGTACGGCGGAATTGGTGGCGATTGTGGTGCACGGGCGAGGGAAACTGTTTGGGTTGTTCGGACGGTGCGATGATATTGTTATCGGATGGCGGGAAATTGAGGTGATAGGGGAGGAAACGGTGCTGGTCAATCATCCGATGCCTGCATGTCGACCTTGCACCTGTAAAAACGGCAGTAACATATTAGGCGGTTTGTTTGGATAAAAAAGCAAAAAAACTCTTGCAATCCTAAAAAGAGTGTGGTATACTATGTCGGCATAACGCACGCAGGTAGTGTTTAACACGACGTTTTTCGGTCGGTGCCGAACTCGGAAGTGCCGAGCGGTGGCTGAAAAATGCTGCGGAGGAAAAACCAAGGAGGAAAAAGTTTATGTCAGTCGTATCCATGAAACAGTTGCTGGAAGCCGGCGTCCATTTCGGACACCAAACCCGCCGCTGGAACCCCAAAATGGCGCCCTACATTTTTACCGAGCGCAATGGTATTTATATCATTGACTTGCAAAAAACAGTGCGCAAACTCGAAGAAGCGTATATGTTCATTCGTGAACTGTCCGCCGAAGGCAAAACCGTGTTGTTTGTCGGCACCAAAAAACAAGCGCAAGATTCCGTTGCCGAAGAAGCCGTGCGCGCCGGTGCCTATTTTGTAAACGCGCGTTGGTTGGGCGGTATGCTCACCAACTTCCGCACCATTCGCGGCCGCATTGCCCGTTTGCAACAACTCAAAAACATGTCCGAAGATGGCACGTTTGATTTACTTCCCAAAAAAGAAGTTATCAAACTCAACCACGAAATCGAAAAATTAGAAAAATTCCTCGGCGGCATCAAAGGGATGGATAAAATCCCCGGCGCGTTGTTCATTGTCGACCCGCGCAAAGAAAAAATTGCTGTTGCCGAAGCTAAAAAATTAGGTATTCCGATTGTCGCTATTGTCGATACCAACTGCGACCCCGACGATGTCGATTATGTCATCCCGGGTAATGACGATGCTATCCGCGCCGTAAAACTGATTGCCGGCGCTATGGCCAGCGCTATTATCGAAGGCCGTCAAGGCGAGCAAGTTGCCGAAGAAGTGGCTGAAGAAGCAACCGCCGAAGAAACACCTGCCGAAGAAGAAGCGGCTCAAGAATAATAAACCGCACATAGTGCAAGGAGGAAAAGAACATGGCTTTTACCGCAAAAGATGTGCAAACGCTGCGTGAAAGAACCGGCGTTGGTATGATGGATTGTAAAAAAGCATTAACGCAAGCCGATGGCGATATGGAAAAAGCTGTTGACATTTTGCGTGAAAAGGGTTTGGCTGCGGCCGCCAAAAAAGCAAGCCGCATTGCCGCCGAAGGTTTGGTATATGCTTGTGTCGATACCGCCAAAAAAGTGGGCGTGGTTGTGGAAGTCAACTCCGAAACCGACTTTGCCGCCAAGAGCGACAAATTCCAAGCATTCATTGCCGAAGTTGCACAAGTCATTTTAGATACCAACCCCACCGATGTGGAAGATTTGCTCACCAAACCCTGTGGCGACCTCACCGTTGCCGATTCGTTGCGCGATAAAATTTTGGTTATCGGCGAAAACTTAAGCATCCGCCGTTTCGTGCGTTACGAAGGCGATTGCGTTGCCTATATCCACGGCGGCGGCCGCATTGGCGTGCTTGTCCGTTTTGAAGCCGAAGGCATTGCCGCGGCCGACGAAAAATTTGTGGAATGCGGCAAAGACGTGGCCATGCAAATTGCAGCGCTCAACCCGCTGTATTTGGATAAAACCACTGTCCCTGCGGCAGACGTAGCACACGAAAAAGAAGTGCTCATGGCTCAAATCCAAAACGACCCCAAAATGGCAAGCAAACCGGAACAAATCATTGCCAAAATGGTGGATGGCCGTATCGGCAAGTTCTATGAGAACAACTGCCTCATGCAACAAGCATTTGTGAAAAACGGCGACTATACCGTTGAAAAATACGTGGCAGAAGTTGCCAAAAACTTGGGCGGCTCGTTAAAAGTTGCCGAATTTACTCGCTTTGAAAAAGGCGAAGGCTTGCAAAAACGCGAAGACGATTTTGCCGCCGAAGTTGCCTCTATGGCGAAATAAAAGCTTTATCAATCAGCGCAGTGATGTGTTTTGCATCACTGCGTTTTTTGCAACACCCCATACTTTTCTTGCAGAAGGCAGGATGAAGATGAAACAAAACCTAAAAGCAGTTATCTGTTGCC
>JAZOCQ010000209.1:0-1506 GCA_045596565.1 Acutalibacteraceae bacterium | reverse complement strand
ATACCGTTTGCTTTAAATCCTTTCGCGGCACAAACGCCGCCGGAAACTATCTTCATACACACTCATCCTATCTGTAAACCGGTGGTTTCCTCTACACCGAGTACAATGTTCATATTCTGAATTGCGGCACCCGAAGCGCCTTTGCCGAGATTGTCAAACCGTGCGACCAACAAGATGCGTGTATCGTTGCCGCAAACAGTGATTTGCATATCATCTCTGCCGGACAAAGCGGCGGCAGAAAGGAAGTTGCCCTCCTCCGTCTGTTCCGAAAAGCGTACCACCTTATCGGTATACACCGAACGATACACTGCTTTAATATCTTCCATGGTACCGTTGACCTGTGCGGCAAACAACGGCACTGTCACTTCCATACCACTGTAAAAATCGCCGACAATGGGGCAAAACAGCGGGTCGGTTGTCAAGCCGCACACCTTTGCCATTTCGGGCAAATGTTTATGCTGTTGGGATAAACCGTACTGACGAGGCGCATCCAACAAAGCATCCCGTGCTTCGCCCTCATATTCCGCAATCATGCCCTTGCCGCCGCCGGAATAACCGGTCAGCGAAAAACAGGAAAGCGCCGCATTTTTATCAATCAACCCCGCTTTTACAAGCGGTGCCACCAACGCCACAAATCCGCTCGCATGACAACCGGGGTTGGCAATGCGTTTGGCGTTTTTAACAATATCTTTACCGGTCAATTCGGGAAACCCGTACGTCCAGCCGTCCACCGTGCGATGTGCGGTAGAGGTATCGATGATAACCGTTTTAGGATTGGTAACCATTGCAACCGCTTCTTTTGCCGCCGCATCCGGCAGACATAAGAATGCAATATCCGCCTCATTCAAAGCCTTAGCACGAGCATTAGGGTCTTTGCGGGTTTCTTCAGGCAAAGTGACTATCTCCAAGTCGGTTCTTTGCGCCAATCTATCGGCAATACGCAAGCCGGTCGTACCGGCACTGCCGTCGATAAATACTTTTGTCATTGTGCGAGTTTCTCCTTCACAAAAGCAATCTGCTGTTCCACGGATTTCACCGAAGTGCCGCCCAAAGAAATGCGTTTTTCCACACAAACATTCAAATCAATATCTGCGTACACATCTTCCTCAAACAACGGACTATACTCTTGATATACCTGCAACGGCAAGGTTTCCAACACCACACCGTCTGCAATACATCTGGCGACAATCTGACCGGAAATCTTGTAGGCACTGCGGAAAGGCAATCCCTTTTTCACCAAATAATCCGCCAAATCGGTCGCATTGATAAAACCGGTCTGTGCAGCCTTTTTCATATTGTCGGTGCACACCGTCATGGTCGCAACCATGGGCGTGAACACCCGCAAGCACATCTGCACCGTCTCTACTGCATCAAAGACACTTTCTTTATCCTCTTGCATATCCTTGTTATATGCCAGCGGCAAGCCTTTCAGAGTGGTGAGCAATGCCATCAAATCACCGTATACACGGCCCGTTTTACCGCGGGTCAATTCTGCCATATCGGGAT
>JAZOCQ010000208.1:0-6646 GCA_045596565.1 Acutalibacteraceae bacterium | reverse complement strand
GCGGCGGCGGTGTATACCACCAACCTCGTGAAAGGTGCCCCGCTCACCGTTACCAAACAGCATTTGGCAAACGGCACAGCACAGATGGTCATTTGCAACAGTGGTAACGCCAATACTTGCAACGCAAACGGCATTGAGATTGCCGAGCAGATGAGTACGCTCACGGCGGATGCGCTTGGTTTAAAAGCGGATGACGTGGTGGTAGCTTCTACCGGCGTTATCGGTCAACCGCTTGACATTGCACCCATTGCGGCGGGTATTCCCGCTCTGGTAGAGGGCTTAAGTTACGACAACGGTGAAAATGCCGCAGAGGCAATTATGACCACCGATACCATCAAAAAAGAGATTGCGGTGGAATTTACGGTGGGCGGTAAAACTTGCACCATCGGCGGCATCGCCAAGGGTAGCGGTATGATCCATCCCAACATGGCGACTATGTTGGTGTTTTTGACCACTGACGTTGCTATTTCTGCGCCGCTGTTGCAAAAGGCGTTGTCAGGGGATATTCAAAATACGTTTAATATGCTCAGCATCGACGGTGATACGTCTACCAATGATATGGTGACGGTGCTTGCCAACGGTTTGGCGGGCAATGAGATGATTACCGAAGAGGGCGAGGATTTCACCGCTTTTATGCAAGCACTCAATACGGTGACGGTGCATTTGTGCCGTACCATCGCTGCCGACGGCGAGGGTGCAACCAAAATGCTGGAATGTAAAGTGACCGGTGCCGATACGCTTGAAGTTGCTAAAACGGTGGCAAAAAGTGTCGTGTGCTCCAGTCTGCTCAAAGCCGCTATGTTTGGTGCGGATGCCAACTGGGGTCGTGTACTGTGTGCAATCGGGTACAGCGGCGCCAATGTAGACGTTACCAAAGTGGGTGTTTCGTTCCGCTCTGACAAGGGCGAGATTTTAGTTTGTGAAAACGGCGCAGGCGTGGCGTTTTCCGAAGAAAAAGCAAAAGAAATTTTGCTGCAAAGTGAAATTGAGATTTTGGTGACTTTGGGTGAAGGTGCGTATACTGCTACCGCCTGGGGTTGCGATTTGACATATGACTACGTAAAAATCAACGGTGATTACAGAACCTGAGGTGTTTTAGAATGGACATGCAGTTTTCCAATGCGCAAAGAGCAGAGGTCTTGACCCAAGCGTTACCGTATATTCAACAATATAACGGTAAGATTGTGGTGATTAAATACGGCGGTAATGCGATGATTGACGAGCATCTGAAAGAACAGGTGATGGAAGACATCGTGTTATTGCAATTGGTGGGTGTCAAAGTGGTGCTGGTGCACGGCGGCGGCCCCGAAATCAGTGATTTGATGCAAAAACTCGGCAAAAAAGCGGAGTTTGTGGACGGTTTGCGTGTCACCGATAAGGAAACGGTGGACATTGTGCAGATGGTGCTTGCCGGAAAGGTGAATAAAACGCTTGTCAACCTTGTGGAAATGAAAGGCGGCAAAGCGATGGGTATTTCCGGTATGGACGGACGGCTCATCGAGGCAAAAATGAAGGATGAACGACTCGGTTATGTCGGTGCTATCACCGGCGTGAATATTGAGCCGGTCAACGATTTGCTGGAAAAGGGATATATTCCGGTGATTTCCACTATCGGTTGCGACAGCGAAGGCAATGCCTATAATATCAACGGAGACACGGCGGCGGCGTTCATTGCGGGAGCATTACATGCCGAGCGTATGTTTATGATGACCGATATTGACGGCATTTTGCGGGATAAAGATGACCCGTCTACGCTCATTCCCGAAGTCACTGTTTCACAGGCGAAAGAACTGTGCGAACAGGGCATTGTGTCGGGCGGTATGATTCCTAAAGTGGATTGCTGTATTGAAGCGATTAAAAAGGGTGTCAAGAGCGTGACCATTATGGACGGTCGTGTGCCGCATTCCATTTTGATGGAAATGCTGACGGCAGAAGGCGCCGGTACCATGGTGAAAGGGGACTAAACCGCATGAGCGAATTGCAAACGCTTGACCGCACGTATGTGGCGGGTACGTATGCGCGCTTTCCGGTAGAAATCGTGTCGGGCAAGGGTTCGCACGTGTACGATGAGACGGGAAAGGCGTATATTGATATGGGCTCGGGTATTGGTGTTACCGCTTTCGGTATTGCGGACGCTGTGTGGCAGGATGCCGTAACGGCGCAACTCGGCAAAGTCCAGCACATGTCCAACTTATATTATACCGAACCGTGCGCAAAGTTGGCGGAATTGTTATGTAAACGCACCGGTATGAAAAAAGTGTTTTTCGGTAATTCGGGTGCGGAAGCGAACGAGTGTGCTATCAAAGTGGCGCGCAAATACGCCGCCGAGAAAAAAGGCGCGGCGTACAGTACCATCTTAACTTTGGAAAATAGTTTCCACGGCAGAACGCTGACCACTCTTGCCGCCACGGGTCAGGCACATTACCATGAGTTGTTTGCCCCGCTGACAGAGGGCTTTGTGTATGCACCCGCTAATGATGCCGATGTGTTGATAGCACTGGCGAAAAAAGAAAAGGTTGCGGGTATTTTACTGGAATGCGTACAGGGAGAAGGCGGCGTCAATACGCTGGATAAAGCGTTTGTACAGGCGGTCGCTGCGTTTGCTAAGCAAGAAGATATCGTGCTGATGGTAGACGAGGTGCAAACCGGTAACGGACGCACCGGCACATTGTATGCCTATATGCAGTATGGGATTACGCCCGATGTGGTGACCACCGCCAAAGGTTTGGGCGGCGGTTTGCCGATTGGTGCGTGCTTGTTAGGTGAAAAGGTGGAGACGGTACTCGGCGCGGGTGACCACGGTTCGACGTATGGCGGCAACCCCGTTTGCTGTGCGGGCGCTTACAGCGTTATCAGCCGTATGGATGATGCATTTTTAGCGAATGTGCAAAAAAAATCACAGTATATTTTTGAAACGCTGTCGGGAGCTCCGGGTGTGAAATCGGTGTCGGGACTGGGTTTGATGGTTGGTATTGAAACTAAGCGTCCCGCCATTGAGGTGGTACGTGATTGTATGGCACAAGGCGTATTGTGTTTGACTGCTAAACATAAAGTGCGGTTGTTGCCCGCTTTGAATATCCCGATGGAAACGCTGAAAGAAGCGATTGAAGTGCTGAAAAAAGCTATAAAAGGAGAATAAAGATGTCGCTAAAAGGAAGAAGTTTCTTAAAGTTGTTGGACTTTACACCGGCGGAGATTTTGTCGCTCATTGACCTTGCGGCTGAGCTGAAAGCAAAGAAAAAAGCGGGTGTGCCGCACCGTTTGTGTGAAGGCAAAAACATCGCACTGATTTTTGAAAAGACCAGTACCCGTACCCGTTGCAGTTTTGAGGTTGCGGCGGCTGATCTCGGTATGCATCCTGTATACTTAGACCCCGCGGGTTCTCAAATCGGCAAAAAGGAAAGCATTGCGGATACTGCGCGGGTACTGGGCGGTATTTTTGACGGTATTGAATACCGCGGATACGGACAGGAATTGGTGGAGGAATTGGCGGCAAATGCGGGCGTACCCGTGTGGAACGGATTGACCAATGAATTCCATCCCACTCAAATTCTCGCCGATTTTCTCACCATTCGTGAACAGTTCGGTAAATTGCAGGGTATCAAGTTGGTGTATTTGGGTGATGCCCGCTATAATATGGGCAATTCGCTGATGGTGGGTTGTGCCAAGATGGGTATGCATTTTGTGGCGGCAGCGCCCGAAAAGTATTTTCCCGACCCCGCGTTGGTGTCTGCCTGTCAAGAGATTGCCAAAGAGACGGGCGCTATCCTGGAATTCGAAACAGACCCCATGAAAGCGGTACAAAATGCCGATGTGCTGTATACCGACGTGTGGGTGTCGATGGGTGAACCCGACAGTGTGTGGGAGGAGCGTATTCGTGAATTGTCTCCCTATCGCATCGATAAGAAGCTTATGGATGCCGCGGGTGAAAATTGTAAGTTTATGCACTGTTTACCCGCATTTCACGATTTGAAAACGGTTATCGGCAAACAGATTTTTGAGAAATTCGGTATAGACTGTATGGAGGTCACCGACGAAGTGTTTGAAAGTGATCGTTCCATTGTGTTTGCCGAAGCGGAAAATCGTATGCATACCATTAAAGCCGTGATGGCGGCAACTTTATAAATGTAAAGGAAAGAGTTTCCAACTCTTTCCTTTTTTCTTGCTTTTTTGATGTGGGTTGTCTATAATATGTAGTTGAAATGTATGGAAAGGTGGGATAGATATGCGATTTATAGCATCGGTGTGGCAATGGATGCGGCGTATCTCTGTCCACGCCTGTATGCATGTAGTGTACGCGTCTTTTTATATTTTAGCGGTACAGACCGTCCGTTATATCAAAAAAACACGCCGTCGTTTCAAGAAAGCATTCCGTCGATTTTTGTATCGTGTGTTGCGCACGTTGTATGTGGTGTGCGGGAAACCGTTTTGTATGTTGTACCGTGCATTTACGGCGCCGCACGGACAACGTTCAGCCTTGATTGGCGGCGGGTGTATGCGCTTGCTCGCTTTGGGTGCGTGCGTTGTGTTTTTAGTTGGCACGGTACAAAGTTATCTGCGTTTGCAGTTGGCATATCAAGTCACCTACCGCGGTGTGCCAATCGGGTACGTGGCATCGGTGGAAACTTTGTCCGACGGTGTGAAATATGCGGGGCGTATGATGCAGTTTTTGGAACTGGAACAGTTGCCCACCTTGTCGTATGGGCTGACGTTACCGCAGGATATTTTGAGCGCAGAAGACGTTGGCAAAGGCTTGGTGGCTTGTCATAGTGACGTGTTGGCCGAGGCGAGTGGGTTGTTTGTGGACGGCACGTATATCGGTGCAGTGACCGCACGCACCGAACTGGAAGCGATGTTGGAACGATTGCGCACGGCGGGGGACGATGGCACGGAATGTAAGCCCTCTGCCTTTAAGCAGAAGGTGGAAATTTTAGACGGTGCTTATCCCAAAGATACGATTTTGACAGTTTATCTGGTGGAAGAAAAGCTCAAAACACAAAAAAACGAGCCGGTACAATATACGGTCAAAAGCGGGGATACACTTATCGGCATTGCGCACTCTTGCGGATTGACTCTTGGAGAATTGCGGGAAAGAAATCCCGCATACGAATCTACCGATATATTGCATATCGGTGATGTGTTGACCATTGAACATGCGTCTGCTTTGTTGCAGGTTTGTCGGTATTTACAAAAAACGTATACCGAAACTGTACCGTATGAAACAAAAGTCTATTTTAATGATAATTTTTATGTGGACGAACAGCGGGTACTGCAGCAAGGCAAAAACGGTTCCCGCAAGGTGACGGCGGAAATTGAATATACCGACGGCGTGGAAACCGCACGCAATGTTTTGGAAAGCGAGGTACTCACAAAGCCGGTGACCAAAAAGGTGCGTATCGGCACGCAAAAGGGCACCCGTTCCGATGGCTCGGGTGTGGCGAGCGGGACGTTTACGTGGCCTTTGCCGCATTTTAAAACCATTACGTCGTATTACGGTGCGCGTTGGGGTACGGTGCATCAGGGATTGGATATTTCCGGCTATAATGTGTACGGCGCTTCTATTGTGGCGGCGGATGGCGGCACGGTGTATGCGGTTAACCGCACCAGTCAATGGGGAACGGGTATGTTCGCGGGGTACGGTTATGCGGTGATTATCGACCATGGAAACGGCTTGCGCACGTTATATGCGCATTGTTCCAAAATTTCGGTTGTCCCCGGTCAACGGGTGTCCAAAGGACAGGTGATAGCCTACGTCGGCAATACCGGCAAAAGCACCGGACCGCATTTGCATTTCGAGGTGCGGGTGAATAATAAACGCGTAGACCCAATGAAGTATTTAAAATAAAAAAACCGGTTGCCACAGGCAACCGGTTTTCATTTTAATTTAGGGAATCAAAGCATACATTGAAAAGGCCTACGGCATCGTCAAAGCGTCCGTCGCCGTTGGGAGAATTCATCATAATGGCGATGAGCTTTACATTGTTTTTTTCGGCGGATGCAGCAAGACAATAGCCCGCTTCGCTTGTATATCCTGTTTTCAAGCCGGTTGCACCCTCGAGGTAGAAGCGGTTGTCGGTGCGTAACAGGTAGTTGGTGTTATGCCACGTGATACCCGCTTCACCCGAAAGCAAAGAACGCACCGCTTTTTCTTCTCCCACTACTTGTGCGAGCAATGGTTGTTCCAAAGCCGCTTTACTAATTAACGCCATATCTGCGGCGGTGGTGTAGTGGTTATCGTCGTGGATACCATCGGGATTGGCAAAGTGGGAATTTTTAGCGCCCAGTTCTTTTGCCAATACGTTCATCTCGTCGCAAAATGCTTTAATCGCATCTTTGGTGGAGATGTTCTCGTCGCCTTTGATAATACGCCCGACGTTGGCGGCAGCCGTGTATGCCGCATCATTGCCGGAGGGGAGGATAATGGCCTCCAACATGGTTTGCAGGTCCAGTTTGTTGCCGCGACCTAAGTGAGCGATACTGGATTGCGGGTCAATCAACCGAATTTCCTCGCCTACCGTGAACACGGTATCGTTATTTGCAAATTTCAACGTTACCAAGCAGGTCAGCAATTTTGTGGTGCTGGCGGGAAAGTCGGAGGCCAAGCGGTCTTAGGAGACAAGTTGCCCCCCCAACTCCTTGGCTCACA
>JAZOCQ010000207.1:0-8940 GCA_045596565.1 Acutalibacteraceae bacterium | reverse complement strand
CTTTTTCTTTTTCCTCATCGAATTGCATATAGGCAACGACTAATTTGAAATCACCCGTCATGGTGGCGTGCTTTTCGGTGAAATAGTTTTTACCCACCAGTTTCGGAATGGAATAGATGCTTTCGGGGTCCACGTACGAGGTGGTGGTTTTGCTGGTTTTGGTGGTGGTCTGTATCGGCGCGTCCGACAGGTTGCCGGGGTCTTTATTGTCTTGCGGGAACAGGATGCAAAGCAGAATAGCAGCCAGCACTGCCAATACGGCGAACACGGAAATACCGATATACAGCGGATATCGGTTTTTCTTTTTAGCGGAGGGTGAGTCGACCATTTCCTCTTGGGCATCCTCCAACAAGGCGTTGACAGCGGGTTCTTCGGTCAGAGCTTCCCGCAGTTCTTCCACTGTTTGCAGACGTTTTTCCATATTGGGTTGCAAAGCGTTAAATAACGCGAGGCCTACGCATTCGGGCAATTCCTCTGCCACCTCAGCGGGCAGGAACAAATCTTGTGAACCGCGTGCACGACGGGGTGCTTCCGGTGGGATATTACCGGTTAAGGTGGTGAAAAGGGTGGCTGCTAAACCGTATACATCGGTAGCGCCGCCGCATTCTGCACCTGCGGTGTATTGTTCAGGTGCGGCAAATCCCGCAAAGAAACGCGGCTTAATAGCCGTACCGGCAGTACGCGCCTGCGGGATGGCAAAACCGTTCAAACGAAGTTTGCCGTCAACACCCACCCAAATCGTTTCGGGACTGATAGCCAAATGGTATACGCCTGCACGGTGCAAAGCGGTCACGGTGGTCATCAACTGCATAAACAGTGGGCGCAGTTCTGCCCACGGCATCCGCCCGCCACAGGATTTGAGCGTACGGGACAGCGATTGCCCCTCACAGTAATCGTACACAGCATATACGGTTCCGTTTTCATCAAAAATATCATACAACGGCATAATAGAAGGTAAATCTTTCAGTTTGGCCAGCGCACGCACGTTGGCATAGAAACTGTTACGATATTCTGCAAAAACTTCTTCCTTATCGGCCGCAGGCGTGACGGTGTTATCTTGACCGCGTTCGCAAAAATCAGCGGGAAAAAACTCACGGATATATACGGGGCTTTTCAATAACATATCATACCCCTTGTATACACAAGCATCACCGTAAGAGCCCATAGCGCGTCCTACTAAATAGTGCTCCTGTAAAAGCGATTCGGCGGGCAGATATCCCGCGGGGTTTTTGGCATCAACCGTATATTTGCAATGCGGACAGGCGGTTTCGTTTTCCGCAAGCGGGCGCATACAGTTTAAGCATCGTTTTTGTTTTTCCATAGTGCAGTCTCCTTCCACACAAACCTATATTAGGCACGCATATCGCGTTCGCGTTTTTGTTGTCGTATGTCAGCCCCCACAAACAAAAGCGGTTCATATCCGCCGGTGATGCGGGAGGTGATTTGGTCACCGTAGCGTTGTTGCAACCCCTCTTGCGTCAGGTTGGTGCTGATAACGGTCGGCAGACCGTCCAACATACGGTTGTTGATGATAGTATACAAAGTGGCGGTGGTAAAATTGGTGTCAAATTCGGTGCCCAGGTCATCCAACACCAACAAATCGCAGTGTAAAGCGAGTTCCATGGTATCACCCGTTTGTTTGCCGAAATGTTCTCTTTCCAGCGTGTTCAATAACTTGCCGGCGGGTTGATACAACACCGAAAAACCGTTAGCCGCCGCGCTTGCCGCAATGGCAAGGGAAACGTGTGTTTTGCCGGTGCCGGTAGCGCCGCGCAACAGCAGTGACGGCATTTGCAGATGAAATTCCTCCGCATATTGTTTGCAAAAGGCGAATACCCGTTGCATACGTTGACGCGGCGAGAGGCTCTGCTCTGCTGTTTTTGTGTCTTCATAGAACGTCAGGTCTAAATCTTCAAACCGTGCAGGTGCAGTCATCAGTCCTTTGCACACTTGTTTTGCGGAAGTTTCCCGCAACAGTTTTTGCAGACAAGCGCACGCCTCACCGTTTGCATATCCTGTGTCTCCGCAAGTAGGACAGGTATACTGCGGGTCAAAATTGTGAACGGTTAGTTGTTCTTTTTGTAAAATATCCGCCATTTCTTGTTGCAGACTTAAATTTTCCTCTTTGATGGCGGTGACGGCGGCTTCAATATCGCCACCGGATAAAATCGCGCGGGATAATTTTGCGCCGGTATCCGCCAAAGCGTTTTCGATTTCTTGCAAGCGCGGATATTTTGCGGTCATATCGCGGCGCAAGGCGGCGGCGCCTGCCACAGCGCGGGCACGACGAGTGTCGATTTCTTGTATAGCGATGTCATAGACTTCGCGTGTGTATCCCACGGTGGCTCACTCCTTTGCTTTTTTGGTGGGTAAACTGGGTACGTACGTTTCCAGCATTTTTTCGTAAGAAGGTAAATCGAGAGAACTTTTTTCCTGTTGTCCGCGTCTGCGTGCGGCGGGTGTTTGTCTTTCAAGGGTAGCAGCCGCTTTTATGGGGTCGGTGATACCTTCTTCCATCCAATGTGTGAGGATAGAGTTGGCATAGGGGATAAGCGGTTTGGTGGTTCGTTTGGCTTCCGCTAATGCCAGTTCAATCAGCGCATCTGAGAACTTCCACACATATATCCAAGTATGCGCCATGCCGCGTTGGCGATAATCCAGTGCGCGCGCTTTGCCGGTCATGTGCTGTACCCGCTTTGCCGCTATGTCCATTTCCTCTAACAGCCGCAGATGTTCCTCGGCAGCGGCAAAGGTAGTGATACCACCATCCAGCCAACCCAATACGGTTTTTTCCACATACCGTATATTGGCACTGCCGCGTCCGACGGCATACCCGATAGCCATCAGAATAACCGATGCGGGCATACCGGCGGTTTCATATAAATATAACAAGGTTTCCATATCGCCATTGTTTATCGGTCTGCCGAACCGTGCACACGCATCGTGCAATAACTGCGAAAATTCGGGGTCTTTTTTCTGTCGCGCAATGACGTCTTTCATGTGCGGTTTGACCGGTAAGGGCTGTATGACCGGTGCGGGGGTTTCCACTGCGGGGGTTTTCTCTGCGGGCAACGGCGCTTCCGCGATAACCGCGTTGTCATCTTCCAATACACCGTTTTGTACCCAGTAGAGGGTCGCTTCGTCAATAGCGTTTTTTGATTTATGTAACGTCTTTGCACAAGCGTCGCGGTCACAGCCGTTTGCGGCGTACCATAGCAATACTTTTAATTGCAGATGACTTGCAAATGCAAGCTGTGCATTGATTGCAGATTTGGATAAAAAACAAACATCCTGCGGGGCAACCGCTTTCCACTGTAATGCCATGGCAACACCTCCCTTAATATAAATACATATACTTTATCATACCACTTTCACCTTGATTTTGCAACAGTAAATATGTAACTTTATTATACATTTTATAGGTCTTGTAAAAGATGTTAAAATATGCTATACTAAACATTCGAAAAGGGGGTATGACGCGTATGTATATCGGTATCTATATACATGTGCCGTTTTGTGTCCGAAAATGCCCCTATTGTGATTTTTATTCGCTTGGCGGTGTGGGTGAAACGCTCAAAGATGCCTATACCGACGCGCTGATTGCGCGTATGCGGAAAAAGGCCGGTGTGACGGCTGATACGTTGTATTTTGGTGGCGGTACACCGTCTTTGCTGGGCGGTAAACGGTTAGCGCGGTTGGTAGAGACAGTACGCGCGTGTTTTACCCTGCCCGCCGATGCCGAAATTACCATGGAAGCCAACCCCGCGGACGATTTGCGGGATATATTCGCCGCTTTTGCGGCGGCGGGCGGCAATCGTTTATCGCTCGGTATGCAATCTTCTTCGCCGCTCATTTTACAACAATTGGGCAGACGCCATACTCCGCAAGATGTGCAAAAATCGGTAGAGGATGCGCAGGCGGCGGGGATACACAATATTTCTCTGGATATGATGCTTGCCGTACCGCAGCAGACGGTAGAACAGGTGGAAAGGGACGTGGCGGTGTGTGCCGCGCTTGGCGTTTCACACGTGTCAGCGTATCTGCTGAAAATTGAGGCGGGAACGCCGTTTGCTTCCCAAATACTCGATTTACCCGACGATGATGAAGCGGTGACACTGTATCTTGCCGCGGTAGAAGCTTTGGAAAAGGCGGGGTATCAGCAGTATGAAATTTCTAATTTCGCAAAACCCGACAAACATAGCCGCCACAATTTGAAATATTGGAACGGCGAGTCGTATTTGGGGTTTGGCCCCGCCGCGCATTCCTTTTTTGAAGGGGAACGATATGCGTATCCGCGCGACCTGCAAGGGTTTATAGACGGTTGCGCGCCGATTTTGGAACAAGACAGTGCGATAAAAGCGGGCAGCGCAACGGAATACGCAATGTTGCGGTTGCGGCTGACCGAAGGATTGCGTGCGGATGCGTTTTATGCACGGTTTGGCAGTTCTTTGCCACAAACGTGGATACAAGCCGCAAAACGGTTGCCGTGTTCGTTGGTGAGAGTGGATGAGCAGGGCATCGCATTTACCAAACAAGGGTTTTTGGTGTCTAATGCGCTGTTGACCCGCATATTAAATTTATGATTTGTTCATATAATTGTTGCGTTTTCCTTGTATACTTAAAGTCGTCAAAAGGAGGATATGGGTATGGCGACGTTAAAAATTATGGTCGTAGATGACGACAGCAACATTTGTGAATTGCTGCGTTTGTATCTGGAAAAAGAAGGATATGAGCCGCTCATTGCTGAAAACGGAGAGAAAGCGCTCGCGTTGTTTGACAGGGAACAGCCCGACTTGATTTTGCTGGACGTGATGATGCCGCAATTGGATGGTTGGCAGGTATGCCGTGAACTGCGCAAAAAATCCGAAGTGCCGGTTATTATGCTCACCGCCAAAGGTGAAGTGGTTGATAAGGTTTTAGGATTGGAACTGGGTGCAGACGATTATGTGGTAAAACCGTTTGAAACCAAAGAAGTGATGGCTCGCATCAAGGCGGTTTTGCGCCGCAGCGGTGCAGGTTCACAGAAAAAATTGCGGGAATTGCGTTTTGATAAATTGACCATCAATATGGAAACGTTTGAGATGCGGGTGGAAGGTAAAGCAGTGGACACACCGCCAAAAGAGATGGAATTGGTGTATCATTTAGCCTCTAACCCCAACCGTGTTTATACCCGCGACCAGCTGTTGGATGAAGTATGGGGATTTGAATATTACGGGGATAGCCGTACCGTTGACGTACATATAAAACGTTTGCGTGAAAAGCTGGATGGTATTTCTCCGCAATGGAATTTAAAGACCGTTTGGGGCGTGGGATACAAATTTGAGGTCAAAGAGGACTTTAAAGGGGAATAATGCTGTATGTTTAAGAGTATTTTCTCAAAATATTTCACCGTCATATCGGTGCTGGTGGTCAGCAGTTTTCTGGTGATGCAGGGCGCACAGTTGTTTTTGTCCTCGCGGTATTGGTTAGAGGAAAAGCACGCTTTGTTAGAGGAACACGCGGTCACCATTGCCGCTTATACCGCAGACAATGTGAGACCCACGTTCAACGGTTCATCTTTCCAAATGGAGAAGAGTACGCTTTCTCCGTTTATCAAATTACTTGCGATGACTCTGGATTGCAGTGTGGTCATTTCCAATTCCGATTCGACGGTATTGTTGATGTGCGATGCGGGCGGTAGAGAAATGCCCGTTTCGGGAGCCGTTTCGGTGGCGGGATTGCTCCCCACTGAGGGCAACGGATACTATGGCGTGGATACGCTCAATGGTATCTATGCCGAACGACAATATGTGGCGGGTGTGCCGATTGTCAAAGGCGGTGTGTTGCTCGGACACGTATTTGTTTGTACTCCCGCAGGCGGCTTGTGGCAGTATCTACGCAGTAACATTCAAATAGCAATGATAGCCACGCTGGGTGTGCTCACGTTGACCTTTATTGTGTTGTATGTGATGACCGAAAGACTGGTACGTCCACTACGCAATATGGCAAAAGCAACCCATTTGTTTGCACAGGGAGATTTCAGTTATCGCTTGCCGATTTCGGGCAAAGATGAGACCGCAGAATTGGCGATGGCGTTAAATTCTATGGCACTGTCATTGTCTTCGGTGGAAACGATGCGCCGCAGTTTTGTGGCGAACATTTCACACGAACTGCGTACCCCGATGACCACCATTGCGGGCTTTATTGACGGTATTCTGGACGGTACCATTCCCGCTGACAAACGGGAACACTATTTGCATATTGTCAGTGATGAAATCAAACGCTTATCCCGACTGGTGAAATCTATGTTGGCACTTTCCCGCATTGATAGCGGGCAACTTTCTTTGAATATGGTAGAGTTTGATATCACGTCGCTTATCGGCCAGACCTTGCTCACGTTTGAAAACCGTATTGAGCAAAAAGACATTTCCGTCAAAGGGTTGGAAGATGCGCCTGCTATGCAGGTACAGGGAGATTTTGATTTAATCGGACAGGTGTTGTATAATCTGCTGGATAATGCGGTAAAATTTACCGAGTCGGGCGGAGAAATCTCCATCACGCTGGCAAAAGAAGACACACGTACCGTATGCCGCATCCGCAATACAGGCGGGGGTATCCCCGCAACAGAACTACCGCATATTTTCGAACGATTTTATAAGAGCGACCGTTCTCGCAGCTTGGATAAAAGCGGTGTGGGGTTGGGCCTTTATATCGTGCAAACGGCGGTGGCGTTGCACAAAGGAGAAGTGCTGGTGCGTTCGGAGGAAGGAAACTATACGGAATTTATGTTCTGGTTACCATAAATCATATGGAGTTTAATAAAAATCTCGAAAGGTTGTGAAGATATGTCCGAATGGATGAATATGACAGACAATACAGACGAAAATAAGGTGACGCCTCCCGCTGAGCAGCAGCCCGTGGTGGATGATACGCCTCCGACGCCCGAGCCGACGATGCCGGCGCAAGAAATGCCGCCCGAGCCGACGCCTGTGCCGGAGAAACCTGCTTACGAAGCGGGTTGGTATCGCGGTGGTTCGCAGCAGTCGGATACTGCCTGGACACAGGCACCCCAGCCGCCGCAACAACCGTATTATACTGCCCCGCCGAGCCCGCCCGTTGACCGTCCGAAACGACAGGGTGTTGCGGTTATCGTGTTGGCGGTGGTTGGCGTAGTTGCCGTATTGGCTATGCTGGTGGCGTTGGTATTTGCTATTTTGGGTACCAATGACGTGATGATTTCGACCGATGACGATGTATCGCAGGAGGAAATCATTGACGATGATGCCCCCGCTTTGAACATTTCCGATTGGGCGGATGATGACGGCGGTCTTTCTGCTTCACAAATTATTGAAGAGAATATGGATAGCACAGTGGTCATCAATGTCTATTCTATGCAGATGCCAAGCGCACTGTATCAGTATGGATTTGGAAGTGAAACGCTTACGAAAGCGGGCGAGGCTACCGGTATTGTGATGACAAAAGACGGCTATATTATTACCAACTGGCACGTGGTGATTGACGAAGATACCGGAAAAGCGTTCGACCGCATTGACGTTACTACCAGTGAAGATAAAACGTATGAAGATGCGAAAGTTATCGGCGCGGATGAGTCTACTGACCTTGCGATTATTAAAGTAGACGCCACCGATATGGAGGTGGCAGAGTTTGGCGATTCTTCTAAACTGGTGATGGGAGCACGCGTATTGACCCTTGGCAATGCGGGTGGCTTGCAATGGTCTGCCAGCCAAGGCATTATTTCAGGTCTTGCCCGTGACGTGTATGAGGATACCGGCTACTCTATTAAATGTCTGCAAACCGATGCTGCTATTAATTCTGGTAATTCTGGCTGCCCTCTACTCAATAACAGTGGTCAGGTGGTGGGTATTAACTCTGCCAAAATTGCTGCTGAAGGGTATGAAGGACTCGGTTTTTCCATCCCGATTAACGAGGCGAAAAAGGTGATTGACGACTTGATTAAATACGGCTACGTGCGTGGCCGTGTGGAACTCGGCATCACCGGTTATTCCATTTCCAGCAACGGGTATTACGGTTTTGTCATTCGTTCCATTGAAACCGGTTCGGTGTTATCCGATACTCGCGCCCGCATCGGCGATTTGATTACCGCTGTGGACGGTGTGAAAATCAACGGATATAGTGAGCTGCGTGCCGAAATGGCGAAACACAACGCGGGGGATACGGTTACCTTGTCGTTGTTGCGCTTGGACAGTAAAACGGGTGTGGAAACTAAATTTGATGTGACTTGCACTTTGAAAGAAAGCAAACCCAAAACTCAAAAATAACTAAAAAACGGTCTCTCGCAACAGCGAGAGACCGTTTTTTTTATTTAATGTCTTCAATTTTATAAGGTGTTGTTTGATACACAAAGTAATTGAGCCAGTTGGTGAACAATAGATTAGCGGCGGAACGCCATGTCACCAACGGTTGTTTGGTATCATCGTTATCCGGAAAATAGTTAACGGGGATATCAATCGGTAATCCCGCTTGCTTGTCTCGCAAATATTCCTTGTTGAGGGTGTCTGCATCGTATTCTGCGTGACCGGTCACAAAGAATTGTCGCGCATTTTTGGACGCTACCGCGAATACGCCAACTTCTTTGGATGACGCGAGAATTTTCAGTTCCTCGCGGCTCAATATATCCTCGCGGGAAATGGTGGTATGGCGGGAATGGGGTGCCATAAACACGTCGTCAAATCCGCGGAACAGCATGGAGGTTTTATGCTCTACTTTGTGTGGGAATACACCGAATGCTTTGGCGGGAAGTTGCTGTTTATCGATACCGTAATGGTAGTAAAGTCCCGCTTGTGCGCCCCAGCAGATATGCAAGGTGCTGTGCACGTGGGTTTTACTCCATTCCATAATCTCGCACAACTCGTCCCAATAATCCACCTGTTCAAACGGCAGATGTTCCACCGGCGCACCGGTAATAATCATACCGTCAAA
>JAZOCQ010000206.1:0-1636 GCA_045596565.1 Acutalibacteraceae bacterium | reverse complement strand
CATGGTCTCGCCGTCGCCGATGTACGCGGTGGCTATCCTTTGCATTTCGTCGTGACCGAAATTGTTGAGGTCGTAAATTCCCACCGTGGGAAACCCCGCTTTGCTTGCTGTCTGAATGGCAAGCAGGGAATCTTCAAACACAACCGTTTCCGCTATTGCGGTACCCAGACATTCCAACGCCTTGAAAAACACGGCAGGAGAATCTTTGCCGACATTTAAATCAAAGCAGGAAAACACCCCTAAAAAGTAGTGGTCTATACCCAAGCGTTTCATCGTGGTCCTTACCGCGTTGGCGTCCGATGCGGTAGCAACACACATTTTTATGCCGTTATCCGCGCAATATTGCAGAAATTCCCGTACGCCGTCTTTGGTTTGCACCTGCGTAGCATAAAAATCGTCAAGCATCTCGTTAAACAGGTCGCCCGCTTCTTTTTCGTGCCCATATACATCGCCGATGATCTTCGCCGCCACGGTAATATGGGCGGTACGTACCGCTTTGTCCACCGTCTGTGTGGGCACAAAGTTTTCTACACCCAGATACCGCTTGCCAAACGCGCGCCAATATATTTCCCAGAAAATAAGCGAGTTGACCAACGTGCCGTCAAAATCAAAAATTGCCGCTTTCATTGTATCTCCTTAAAAATATATACTATTATTATATTTCGTCGGTAATCCCTCACGATACAAATGCGCATCCGAAGATAAGGTCAGAATCTTCGGCACACAAATGCCGTTATGTTCCGAAAAATCAATCACCGTCACACCCGTATGTGACGTATCGAAATGGGTGCAAAACTGCGGATAGGGAATATCCAAAACACAACTTAAAAACCCCAAACCAAACCCTTGATGTGCGAACATCGCCACCCGTTCATTCGTCGGGCTTTTGGCAATGTATTTACCCGTATATCTATCGTGCTCGTAGCCAAGTTCCGCGAAAAAAGCATCCGCCGCATCGTAAATACGGTTGATTTCTTCTTCAAATGCAAATTCTGCAAACGCGGGGTGGTCAAACCATCTGTCCCCCAGCGCCCGCATTTCTTTGGAGTTTACCAATTCAACGGTTTTGGCGTGTTGGAACATCCAGATTTTTGCGCAGGTTGCCGTATGTACCGTTAAATTCTGCCACGCGTGATGTTCGTTGGCAAAATCCAATAAAACGGGTTCTTTTTTCGTGAGTTCACAGGTGGGTTTCGCGGTTTGTATCGCGCGGTTGGAAGTGGATGCAAAAATCTTGTCCACACCGTACAACGCCAACCGTTTTGCCACCGCTTCCGCCTGCTTTTCGCCAAGCGGGGTTAAAGAGTCGGGATTATAAATCGGATCCCCGTGCCGTACGTAGAAAAAGAGCATATGGTTTCTCCTTTTTGTTACTGTTCTGTGAAATAACGGTCCAACGCCCATTTTTGTGGGTTGTTGTCTATGTATTGCCAAATTTCACGGTAGTCCTGCTCCCCGCGGATGACGTGATCGTGGTAAAACCGTTGAAAAATCGGTTTGCCGATTTCTTTGGTGGTTAACGTTTTCAGAGATCGCACAATAGTTGCAACCTTATTTGTAGGGGACGATGCCCACATCGTCCCGTTTTCTATCCGAATAATCATATGAATATGATTCGGCATAATAACGTATTTTT
>JAZOCQ010000205.1:0-4740 GCA_045596565.1 Acutalibacteraceae bacterium | reverse complement strand
TTTCGTGGAGGGTTTTGTATGTGATTGGATAAATATTTAAAAGTATCGAGGATTATCAAACGACGCACTGTCGCAAATGAAGCGTGTGACGCCGGGAAAGTGACAGTTAATGATAAGGTTGCACGTGCTTCTTATGATGTGAAAGAGGGGGATATCCTGACGGTGACTTTGGGCGCTCGCGAGATACGTGTCAGGGTAGTAACCGTGCAAGAAACGGTGGCAAAAAACGATGCCGCCGGTATGTATGAAATTTTGTAACTTGAGCGCTGTCGGTGAAATCCGATGGCGCTTTTGACATATATTCACGTTGCTTTTCATAAACTTTAAAAAAAGGAGTGGAGTATATGGAGGAAAAGCAACACGACTTGCAACATTATTGTACTGTAAAAGAACGGGAAAGTATGCAAATCAGCGGTGTAACCGAGGTGGAAAGTTTTGATGAGGAGAGTATTCGTCTGATTACAACGTGTGGCTTACTGACTGTCAGTGGTACAAATCTGCAGTTGGTCGCTTTGCAGCCGGAAACCGGAGACGTGCGTTTGAACGGACAAGTCGACAGCTTGGTATACAGCGCGCATGAGCCACGCTCTTTTTTACGCAGACTTTTCCGCTGAAATGGGGAATACAGGTGATATACAACTGTGGGGGTTGTTATATGCAAGCGGTTTAGGCTTCTGGTTAGGAGCGTATTATGAGCTGTTTCGTATGGTGCGGTTGTTGTTTTCGCCGTCCGCTATCAGTTGTTTTTTTCAGGATGTTTTCTTTTTCATCAGTGGGAGTGTAACTGTTTTTTTTGTGTTTCTGGGGATTACAGACGGACGGATATATCCTTACTTGCTGGTTGGTGTAATTGTGGGATTTGTGTCGTTTTATTATACAATTGGACGGTTTTTGCATATAGTTTTAGCCAAAGGCGCACGACGCGTGATGTGTATTGGCTGTGTTTTGCGCGGATGGATGCAACCGATACAACGGAAAGCTAGGATGCGGATTGTCTTGGTTTACCAAACTATTTTTCGTAAGTTACGTTCATTAAAACTGAAAAAACCAAAAAAATTTCAAAAAACACAAAAAAACTCTTGAAAAAGTGATGATATATATAGTATAGTATCTATGTATAAATATAGTTTTCAGAAGGGAGGGGCCTGCTGTGTATAGAACCAAGGCGTCAAGGCAGCAAAAAAAGAAAAAGAATATTTTCTTGCGGGTTGCCTGTGCAGCGTTCGCGGTGTACGTTGTGGTGCAGGTCGTTTCCTTGCAAATTCAAATTCGCAATAAATCGGCGCAAGAAGAATTGCTTAATGCGAAGATTACACAGCAAGAATTGCTCAATGAATCTTTGAAAGAGAAATTGGATAATTATGAAATTTACCTGGAAGAAGAAGCCCGCGACCAAGGGTATTCTTTGCCGGGTGAACAGATATATAAAGTTGTTCCGGAAGAATAAGTAGGAGGAATTTTGGCGTATATGCAGGTGGAAGTTGGGTCAGTTGTTGAAGGAAAAGTAACCGGTATTACCAAATTTGGCGCTTTTGTGGAATTTGGTGAAGGGCAAACGGGTATGGTACATATTTCTGAGGTGGCATCTACCTATGTGAAAGAAATCCGTGACCACATTCAAGAGGGTCAAGTGGTGAAAGTAAAAGTATTGACCGTTGCTGAGGATGGGAAAATCAGTTTGTCCATTAAAAAGGCAGCGCCGCCCGCTCCGCGCGCACCGCGTAAACCTGTGGTATCTCCCGGCAGACCGGGTGATTTTGAATGGAAACCGACCCGCGGTGGTGTTTCCGGCGGCAGCTTTGAGGATATGATGTCCAAGTTTAAGCAAACAAGTGATGAAAAAATCTCTGACTTGAAACGTTCTTTGGACAGTAAACACGGCGGCTTTTCCAAAAAGCCTAATCGGCAAGGATAAGTCAAAAAATGATAAAACGGCAGGGAACCATGTTATCGCTCTGGCGGTATCCGAGTTCCCTGCTTTTATTTGAGGAAACGATATGGAAAAAATGTTATTTTGTGCGCCTTGCCTGTTTGGTGTTGAGGGCATTTTAGCAGATGAATTACGCCGTATGGGCGGAGAAGATGTTACTGCTGAAAATGGACGTGTTTTGTTTAAAGGTGGTTGGGACATATTGGCACGCGCCAATATCGGTTCGCGCTACGCAGAGCGTATCCAGGTGGTGCTGGGTGCATTTACTGCACGCACCTTTGAACAGTTGTTCCAAGGCGTGAAATCTTTGCCGCTTGAACGATATATCGGTAAAAATGATGCTTTCCCCGTCAAAGGTTGGTCGCTCAATTCGGTATTACACAGTGTACCGGATTGTCAGTCAATCATTAAAAAGGCGGTAGCGGAACGACTGGGTAAAGTATACGGTGTGACTTGGTTGCAGGAAAGCGGCGCTATGCATCAACTGCAATTTACCATCATGAAAGATGAAGTCACCATCTTGCTGGATAGCAGCGGTGCCGGTTTGCACAAGCGCGGATACCGTCAGAACGCAGGCGGTGCGCCGATAAAAGAAACGCTAGCAGCGGCGATTGCAGACGTGATGCGGGTACGTAAGGCTGACCGTATTGTTGACCCTTGTTGCGGTTCCGGCACGATGCTGATTGAGGGTGCTTTGGCGGTAAAGGGGATTGCCCCCGGTATCAAACGCCGTTTTTCGTTTATGGATTGGGAACAGATGCCCAAGGAGATTTGGAGAGCAGAGCGCGAGCGTGCAAAAAGTTTTGAGAAACCAGACCGCGTTTTCAAAGCGCTAGGTGGTGATATCGATCCTGATGCCGTGCGTCTGACATTGGAGAATGCCGCAAAGGCGGGCGTTGCCGATGTAGTGTCTGTTTCCAAGCGGGCATTGCAGGATTTTTATCCTGACGGAGATAGCGGTGTGGTGTTATGTAATCCGCCGTACGGCGAACGTCTTTTAGACGTGCAAGCAGCAGAGACTTTGTACCACCAAATGGGAAAGGTGTTTATCCCAAAAGCGGGGTGGAGTTATGCTATCATCAGCCCACATGAAGATTTTGAAACGCTGTTTGGCAGAAAAGCAGATAAACGCAGGAAGTTATATAATGGTATGCTCAAATGCCAGTTGTATATGTATTTTCGTTGAAATGTAAATAATATATGAAATTCGGAAATTTTTTCCGTTTACCTATTGATTTTTTTAAAAAAATGGGTACAATAGATTTTAGCACTCTGGACTGCAGAGTGCTAAAATCTGTATTAAATAAGGAGGTACTTATATATGGCTATTAAACCCTTAGCAGACCGCGTAGTTATTAAAATGGTAGAGGCAGAGGAAACCACCAAAGGTGGTATCATTCTCGCCGGTAATGCTAAAGAAAAACCGCAGGTGGCAGAAGTCGTGGCAGTCGGCCCCGGCGGCAATGTGGAAGGCAAAGATGTTGAAATGTATGTAAAAGTGGGCGACCGTGTGCTCACCAGCAAATATTCCGGCACTGAAATCAAATTAGAGGGTGAAGAATTCACCATCGTGCGTCAGAGCGACATTCTTGCCATTGTGGAATAAGACGAAGGTAACTGTAATAGGAGGAATTGAGTATGGCAAAAGTTATTTTATACGGCGAAGAAGCCAGAAAAGCTTTGCAAGCGGGCGTTGACCAACTTGCAAATACTGTTAAAATCACTTTAGGTCCGCGCGGCCGTAATGTGGTTTTAGACAAAAAATTCGGTGCGCCGCTGATTACCAATGACGGCGTGACCATTGCAAAAGAAATCGAATTGGACGATGCTTTTGAGAATATGGGTGCACAATTGGTGAAAGAAGTTTCTACTAAGACCAATGATGTTGCGGGTGACGGTACCACTACCGCTACTTTGCTGGCGCAGGCGCTCATTCGTGAGGGTATGAAGAATGTCGCCGCGGGTGCAAATCCCATGAGCGTGAAAAACGGCATTCAACTTGCTGTGAATACGGTTGTGGAAGCTGTGAAAGCAAATTCCAAAAAAGTTAGCGGTTCTGACGATATTGCCAGTGCCGCCACTATCTCTGCCGGTGATGCATATATCGGCAAATTGATTGCTGAGGCTATGGAAAAAGTTTCCGCTGATGGTGTTATTACCGTAGAAGAGTCCAAAACCGCTGAAACCTACACCGAAGTGGTGGAGGGTATGCAGTTTGACCGCGGCTACATCACACCGTATATGGTGACCGATACCGATAAAATGGAAGCGGTTATCGACGATGCGTATTTGCTCATCACCGACAAAAAGATTTCCAATATTCAAGATATTTTGCCGCTGCTGGAGCAAATTTTACAGGCGGGCAAAAAATTGGTTATCGTTGCTGAAGATATCGAAGGCGAAGCACTGTCTACCTTGATTGTCAACAAACTGCGTGGCACCTTTACTTGCGTTGGTGTAAAAGCGCCCGGTTTTGGTGATCGTCGCAAAGAAATGTTACAGGATATCGCTATTTTGACCGGCGGTCAGGTGATATCCGATGAACTCGGCTACGACCTTAAAGAAACCACCATTGATATGCTGGGTCGTGCACGGCAGGTTAAAGTGCAAAAGGAAAACACCGTTATCGTTGACGGTGCAGGTGATGCCGAAGCAATCAAAGCCCGTGTGGCACAGATTCGTAACCAGTTGGAAACCGTAACATCCGAGTTTGACCGCGAGAAACTGCAAGAACGCCTTGCAAAACTGGCAGGCGGTGTGGCTGTTATCAAGGTTGGCGCCGCTACCGAAGTAGAAATGAAAGAAAAGAA
>JAZOCQ010000204.1:0-3398 GCA_045596565.1 Acutalibacteraceae bacterium | reverse complement strand
CCATTTTAATTGCTTTAATTCAGACAGCAATTTGCTCAAATGTCGGCACCCTTTCCCAGTTTATATTTATAATGTATATGCAGTATATCATACAAATAGTTGCAATACAATAGGTTTCCCACGAGAAAGAGAAAGAATATGGATTTTTTTGAAAATTTCGCTTGGAATGTCTACGAAACGGAGGATTTTTTCTATATTTCAAGGAGTAAAAGAAATATTTAGAAAACCTGTTGTTTTGTGTTGACTTTTTTGTGTTTATGATGTATAATGCAATTGTAATGTTGGTTTTATACGATTTTTGAACGCTTATCAATCAACAATAAATCAATTTGATGTGGAGGAAATGTCAAATGTTAGTGAATATGAATGATGTTTTGCGGCCCGCAAAAGCGAATAAATACGCTGTCGGTCTGTTTAACGCGGTTAACTTGGAACTCGCGCGCGGTATCATCGCCGCTGCGGAAAGCACCCGTTCTCCCGTGATTATGGGTACGGCGGAAGTGTTGTTACCGTACGGTCCGCTGGAAGAGGTTTCTTACTACCTCGTGCCCATGGCAAAACGCGCATCGGTTCCGATTGTTGTGCACCTCGACCACGGTCTGTCGTATGACACCTGCGTCAAAGCGTTGAAACTCGGTTTTACTTCTGTTATGTACGATTGCTCTACCGATACATACGAAGAAAACGTGCGCAAAGTGAAAGAAATGGCGGATATTGCACATTCTTACGGCGCTACCATCGAAGGCGAACTCGGTCACGTTGGTGATAATGAGGGTTCTGCGGAAGGTTCTTCTCATTTGGCTGACCCGTCCGAATTTTTCACCGACCCCAAACTCGCAAAAGACTTCGTGGACAGAACCGGTGTGGACGCATTGGCGATTGCAGTGGGTAATGCACACGGCGCTTACAAACTGCCCCCGAAACTCGACTTCGAGAGAATTCGTACCATTGCCAATACCGTGGATGTGCCGCTGGTATTGCATGGCGGTTCCGGCTTGACCGACGACGATTTCAAACAGGCTATAAAAGAAGGTATCAGTAAAGTTAATATCTTCACCGATATCAACGTGGCGGCTGTCAAAGCAGAATTCCGTAAATTCTCCAGCATGGACAAGGGTCTTATCGACCTTATTCCCGCCGCTGTGGAAGCTGTTAAACAGGAAACCATGAAGAAGTTGCAGTTGTTCAGCAGTGACGGCAAAGCCGACCTGCAAGGCGGCACGGTTCGTTCTGCCGACGATGTGGAACTTATCACCAAATTGGTGGTAGCGGAAATTCAAAAACGCATGAATAAGTAAAAACGCAAACGGCTGTTCGATGATGTATCGGACAGCCGTTTTTTATGTGAAATTGGGGTTGCTATTTTAAAGGCTATATGATACAATTTGTGTGCACATATAGTAAAAAAACTGCTACGTGCGGAGGGAAACGATATGAACAGAAAAATCAGCAATTCTATCATTTACAACGTGTATCCGACGTCCTTTTATGACAGCAACGGTGACGGTATCGGTGACTTAAAAGGCATCACAGAGAAATTGGACTACATCAAACAGTTTGCGGATATCGTGTGGATAAACCCTGTATACAAATCTCCGTTCAGAGACGGTGGTTATGACGTAGAGGATTATTATCAAATTGACGAAAAATTCGGCAGCATGCAGGACGTTGTCAAGCTGACGGACAAAGCACATGCTATGGGCATGAAAGTGCTGTTTGACTTGGTGGTAGGTCATACTTCCGAGCAACATAAATGGTTCTTGGAATCCCAAAAGCACGAGCCCAACGAATACTCCGATTATTATATTTGGAATGACGACGTTTTTGGTTGGTGCCCCTATAAGCATATGACCGGCAATTGTGAACGCAACGGCAACTATCTTATCAACTTTTTCTGCTTCCAGCCGGCGTTAAACTTCGGCTTTGCACAGAAAACACAGCCGTGGCAGCATTTGTATACCGATGAAGCTTGCTGCAAGGTACATCAAGAAGTTATTGATATTATCAAATTTTATATGCGTCTCGGCGTTGACGGCTTCCGTGTGGACCTTGCTGCCAGCATTGTCAAAGATGATGTGGACGGCAAATACTCCTGCGAAGTGTGGAGAAAGATTTTCGGCGCAGTGCGTGAAGAGTACCCGGAAGCGCTTTTTGTTTCCGAATGGGGTCAACCGCAGTACGCAGTGCCCAACGGTGACTTTGACGTAGACTTTTTAAACCACGGTTTCTTTGACGGTTACAACCTGTTGTTCAGAAAAGAAGCGGGCATGAACGTTATCCACAGTGACGGTGACAGTTATTTCCGTAAAGCCGGTAAAGGCGAATGCACCTCGTTCTTTGATTATTTCCTTGAAATTTTACCGAAAGTAAGAGAAAAAGGCTACATTTCCGTTGTCAGTGGTAACCACGACCTGCCGCGTGTTTCGATGGGCAGAGACCAAGAAGATATGAAAGCAGTGTTTGCATTCATTCTGTCGTTGCCCAACGTGCCGATTATTTATTACGGCGATGAAATCGGTCTCCCGTATTCAAATTTGGTTACAAAAGACGGCGGCTATTGCCGTACCGGCGCGCGTACGCCGATGCAGTGGACCTCCGGCAAAAACGCAGGTTTCAGCGAAACCGACGGTGAATTGTATCTCCCCATTAACGAGAACTACAAAACCGTCAACTGCGAGGATATGGAAAAGGATGAAAACTCCCTCATCAATGCGGTCAAAGCAATGGTCGCCGCAAAGAGAGAGTATCTTGCTGATTTCACCCCCGAAGCCGACTTTGAATTGGTGAATAACACCTATCCGTTGGTGTTCAAGCGCACCGATAACGGCAAGACGTTCTTCTGCGCCATCAACCCCTCCGACCGTGAGTATACGGTTGACGTTCCTGCAAACGGCAAAGTGTTGTTGTCTGGCAACGTTAAGGTGGAAGGCGGCAAAGCCAAAATGGGCGGCGTTTCCTATTTGTGGATGCTCGCCGAATAAAAATTACATACAAAAGTGTCAAGACGCCTTCCGTAAGGAAGGCGTCTTGTTTGATATATTCCTCTTGAAAAATGATGTAAAAGGGTTTATGATGTAGAAAGTTGTGAAAAGGGGAAAATGTATGCCGATTATAAAATTCATCAAAAAGAATACGGTGTTTTGCATAGCGGCGCTCGCGGCAGTTGTCACCTGCTTTTTCGTGCCGCCCGACAAGATGTATGTAACATATTTTGATTGGACGACGCTTGCGTGTTTGTTTTTAACGTTAGCGGTGATTTGCGCCTTTCGGAATATACGGTTTTTCACCATCGTTGCACGCAAACTTGTGGTGTTTGCAGGGAACTTGCGCAGTTTGTTTTTCGTGTTGATAACCATTACGTTTCTGGGCTCTATGATAATCGCAAACGATATGGCGCT